>DASWWB010000651.1:0-2766 GCA_036406115.1 Herpetosiphonaceae bacterium | reverse complement strand
CCGTCTCGTGCGAGAGCGCGTCGACCAGCCGGTAGCCGGCGCCGATGAAGCTCGCCAGGTAGTCGGTGTTGGCGGGATCGGACTCGACCAGGAACTCGCCCAGCGGCCGGCCCAGGATCTCGGCCGGCTCCTCGAAGCCGTACATCCGCGCCAGCGCCTGGTTGCACTCGGCCAGCACGCCGCAGGCGTAGAACGCGGCGATCTGCTCGGCGGCGGGCGCGCCGATGTCGACCGGCTCCCGCAGCTCGAAGCGCCAGATGCCGTCGCTGCTGCTGGCCAGCAGCGCCTGGTGGTAGTATTCGCGCTCCCGGGCTTCGGCCAGCGCGGCCTCGGCCTCTGCCAGCCGCCGGCGCAGATCGTCGGCGCTGGCGCCAGGCGCGGGAGGCGATGAACCCGGATCGGCCGAATGTTCGCTCATGGGCTGGTTCCTTCAAGGCCAATGGATCACGGAGAGGGTTTGCCAATGCCTGGCGGCTGGCGGCGCGGATTGGCTCGATCGGAGCTGGGGGAACTCCGGCCCAGTGTAGCAGAAATCCGGCGTTTTGGCGATGCGCGGGCGGCGCCGAACCATCATCAGCGCCGCCCAGCTGATCAGACTGGAACCTCGCTCACCAGGGCAGGCGCAGCAGCGGCCGGCCGTGGCTGAGGAACGGCCAGGGGATGGCGGCGAGGATCAGCAGCAGGGTGAGGAGCAGCATGAGCGAGCCGCGGCGGAATTTGCGCCGGTCGTCGGCGGCGCTGCTGGCGGCGCGCTCGGCGCCCTGGGCGATGGCGACCGCGATGAACATCTGGAACGGATGCTCGACAATGAAAAAGCGCAGCACCCGGTCTTTCATAATCGCCGCCAGCGGCGCGGCGCCCCGCACCGCGCTGGACAGTGTGCCGGGCACGAAATACACCAGGACGCCCAGGATGAACTGCACGCCGATCACTTGGGCGAAAATGTGGAGACTGCGCCGGTCGCGCTCCGTCCACGCCCGCCCCGAGCGCCAGCCGCCGACCATGCGGCGCGCCGCCCAGAACCCGAAGCCCAGCACCAGCCAGCGGGTCAGATTGTGCAGCGCCAGCAGCCACGAATAGACCATCGAAGAATTCCTCGCGCTTAAATGACTCGCCGCCTAGCGTACCAGGCGGCGGCCGGCGCGGCCATCGGGTCCGGGTCGGAGGCGGGGCGGCCAGGGCCTGACCTGGCCGCCCCGCGCTGCCTATTTCTCGATCAGCAGCAGCAGCGAGCGGCCGGCCAGCCCGTAGCTGGTCACGTTCAGCAGCTCCTCCTGGCCGGCGGCGCGGAAATTGTCCTGGCCTTCCATCCAGGGCGCGGTGTCGCCGACCCGGTACCAGCGCTTGCCGGGCAGATTGGCCGGCAGCGTTGCCGTCACGTTGCCGGACCAGCCGTTGTAGGCGACGTAGATCGAGCTGGCGCCGTCGCCGAACTGGGTGCCGTCGATGCGGAAGGCCAGGAAATGGTTGCCGGCATTGGCCATGTAGGCGCCGTCAGCCTCCCAGCCGCCGTCGGTCAGCCAGGCGATGTCCTTCAGCCCGTTGCCGTTGCTGTCGGTCCCGCTGAAGAAGTTGGCCGGGCGCAGGGCCGGATGGGCGTTGCGGAAGGCCATCAGCTTTTTGCTGTAGTTGAAGAAATTGGCGTTGCTGGTCGCGTCGCCGTAGTTGAGCCAGTTTTTGTCGGAGTCGAGGTTGTAGGCGTTGTTGTTGCCGTACTGGGTGCGATACATCTCATCGCCGGCGTTGATCATCGGCACGCCTGCCGAGAGCATCAGCAGCGCCATGCCGGTGCGGGCCGCCTGGCGCTGGAGCGATGCGCTGCCGCCCTGGTCCCAGGAATTATTGTTGTCCTCACCGCCGTCGGAGGGGCCGTAGGGCCAGGGCTGGGTGTTCTGCTTGCTGTTGTAGGCGTAGAGGTCGCGCAGCGTGAAGCCGTCGTGGGCGACGATGAAATTGACCGAGTGCCAGGGCTTGCGGCCGTCGTCGCCGTACAGATCCGAGGAGCCGGCGAAGCGGCTGGCGAGCTGGCCCGGCGTCACGGCCTCGGCGCCCAGCTTGTTCTGGTCCTTGCGGAACGTGTCGCGGTAGATGCCGTTCCATTCGGCCCATCCGCTCGGGAAGTTGCCGACCTGGTAGGTGCCGTCGCCGATCGCCCAGGGCTCGGCGATCAGATCGACCCCGGCGCCGCCGCCCGCCGGCCGGACCGGCAGCTCGTTGACGGCCCGGTTGAGCGTGTTGGCGCCGTCCATCTTATCGAAATTGAAACAGGTGTTGGCGCAGCTGTTGCCCAGCACCGAGGCCAGATCGAAGCGGAAGCCGTCGACGCCCAGCGTGTTTTTCCAGTAGGCCAGCGAGTCGATGATCTGGTTGCGGGCGATGGTGTTGGCGGCGTTGAAGTTGCCGTTGACGCCGGTGTTGTCGGCGTAGAAGCGATTGTCGCTTTTCAGCTCGTAGTAGGCCGGGTTGTCAAGGCCGCGCCACGAGAGCACATTGACGGTGTCGCCGGTGCCGTCGTAGAGCCCGCCCTCGCCGGTGTGGTTGAAGACCACGTCGACATACACCTTGATGCCCTGGGCGTGGAAGGCCGCGACCATCGCTTTCCACTCCTTGGTCGGCCCGCCGGCGCTCTTGTCGAACGAGTAGCGGCGGTCCGGGGCGAAGAAATTGAGCGTGGCGTAGCCCCAGTAGTTGTCGCCGGCGGTCGTGGCGGCGACATCGTTGGCGTCGTTCTGGGTCTCGTGGATGGGCAGGAACTCGATCGCCGTG
>DASWWB010000650.1:0-5437 GCA_036406115.1 Herpetosiphonaceae bacterium | reverse complement strand
GGCGGTCTACGGCGTCAAAACCGGCTGGATCGACACGCTGTTCGCCCTGATGCTGGCGGCGGCCCTGATCGCCTCGATGAAAATTCTCGGCGTGACCCTGATCGCCGCCGCGCTGGTGATCCCGCCGATTACCGCCCGCCTGCTGACCGACAGCTTCAACCGGATGGTGATCTACTCGACGCTGCTGGGCGCGGCGGCCGGCTTCTTCGGCCTCTACGCCTCCTACTATCTCGACCTGGCCTCCGGCGCCACGATCGTGCTGGTCCAATCCTCCTGCTTCTTCGCGGTGCTGCTGGTCACCGGGCTGCGCAAACAGCTGCGCCGCCGCCTCATCCACACCCACGTCTGAAACAGCGGCGGGGCGGATGGAAGTCCATCCGCCCCGCCGTTCCGATCTGTTTTCAGCGCTTCAGCCCCTCTTGGTAGGCCCTCCAGAGATTGTGCGCGTTGCCGGTGCGGAACTCGGTGAAGCCGCAGGCGCCGCAGACCGACGCCATGAGGTTGCCGTACTCGGTTTCCTTGAAGATCACCGCCTTCGGATCGGCCTGCACCTCCAGCTGAAGATCATGCCGCCAGTTGCCGTCGCCGCGCTCGCGCACGCGCACGGTGGGAATGATTTTGTCCGAGCCGCATTTGGCGCAATGCTGTGGAATCATCGTGTTCTCCCTGCGAAAAGTCTCGCCAACAGTACGCGGCGGCGCGGCGGCTGGTTAGCGACCGAGGCTTTGCTGATACACATCCCACAGCTCGCGCAGGTTTGTCGCCTTCAACTCGGTGTGGCCGCAGGACGCGCAGATTGTGGCGTACAGCGTGCCGGTGTGGCGGCCCTTGAAAAAAAGCGCGTTGGGATCCTCATTGACCGCGACGCTCAGATTGTAAATGTTGGTGTGGGAGTGATCGAGAACCTCGGCGTTGGGAATGATCTTGTCCGAGCCGCATTTGTCACAGCGCTGCGTCATGCCAACTCCTTGCTAAAACGCTCGCTCCTGGTACGCGGCGGCGGCGGCCGGGGCTTCGGCCGGCTGGCGGCGCTCCACGATCATCGGCATGCCGTGCTTGGGGCGGAGGGTGATCAGCGGCAGCAGCTCGACGCTGGCGCCTGGCGCCAGGCGGCAGCGCCACTGCTGGGCCAGGGTCGCCAGCAGCAGAACGCCCTCCATCCAGGCGAAAGACTCGCCGACGCAGATGCGCGGGCCGCCGCCGAAGGGGAAATAGGCGAACTTGGGCCGGCCAGCCTGGGCCTCGGGCGTCCAGCGCCCGGGATCGAAACGCTCGGGCTCGGGGTACCAGCGCGGATCGCGGTGGGTGATGAACTGGCTGGTGACCACAACGGTGCGGGCCGGCAGCGCGTAGCCGCCCAGCTCGAACGGCGCCAGCGCCTCGCGGCCGACCGCCCAGGCCGGCGGCAGCAGGCGCATCGACTCGCGCAAGACCATCTCGGTATAGCGCAGCGTCGGCAGATCCTCAAACGCCGGCGGGCGGCCGGCCAGCACCCGGTCCAGCTCGGCGTGCAGCTCGGCCTCGGCGGCGGGATTCTGGGCCAGCAGGTACCAGGTCCAGGTCAGGGCGTTGGCGGTGGTCTCGTGGCCGGCGAGGAAAATCGTGATCGCCTCGTCGCGCACCTGGCGGTCGGTCATGCCGCGGCCGTCGCCCTCCTCGTCCTGGGCCATGACCAGCATCGAGAGCAAATCGCCGTGGTCCCGACCATCTTTGCGGCGCTCGTCGATCATGCGGTAGATCGTGGCGTCGATCCTGGCGGCGGCGCGCTGGCGGCGGCGGGTCGAGGGGATGGGCAGGCGCTCCAGCAGGGCCGAAAACGGCACGAACAGCAGATCGAAAAGCTGCATCAGATCGTTGAGCGCCTGACCTAGCTCGTCGGCCTCGCCCTCAACATCGGTGTCGAACAGCGTTCTGCCAACCACCGCGAGCGTCAGGCGCATCATCTCCTGGTGCATGTCGACGGCGGCGCCGTCGCGCCAGCGCTGGCGGGCGCGGTCGGCAAGCTCGACCATCGCCGCGCCGTAGGCGGCGATCCGCTGGCGGTGGAAGGCCGGCTGGACCAGGCGGCGCTGGCGGAGGTGGTGCTCGCCCTCGCTGGTCAGCAGCCCCTCGCCGAGGATGGCGCGGGTCCGCTGGAGCACCATGCTTTTGATGAAATTGCGGTGCTGCGTCACCAGCACCTCTTTGATCAGCTCGGGCTCGTTGACCAGCAGGACGTGGCGCGGCCCGGTCCGGTAAAAGACCAGGTCGCCGTACTCGCGGGCCAGCCCCTGGAGAAAACCGATCGGATCGCGGCGGAAGGCGAGCAGGCGCCGGCCGGGCAGGGTCGGCGGCGGGCCGGGAGGGATCATCGGGGGCGCTCCTTTCGATACGTGGCGGCCCCAGCATAGCCGCCGGCGATGAAGGATCTGCGAAGAATTGTAGCAAGAATATGGCCGGTCCGGCGGCGGGCGCTATTCGGCGGGCGGCGGGGCTGGCGGGGGCGGGCGCTGCTCAGCGGCGGATTTCTTGGCCCGGTGGTCGCGGGCCTTCTGCTGCAAATCGCGGAAGAAATCGGTCTCGGTGATTTCGGCGATCATGCGCTCCTGCTTGGACTGATCGATCTCGATCCGCAGCTGCTGGATCTCCTGGCGCAGGTGCTGCTCGCGGGCGTAGATCGCCAGCGCCGCCGCCGCGAGCGACGAGAGCGACTCGACCATCTGCTGCATGTCGCTGTCGAACGGGAGGATCTCCTGGGTGTCGGGGTGGCGGGCGTTGATCAGCTGGAGCACGCCGATCACCTCGGCCTGGGCGTTTTTGAGCGGGATGGAGAGGAACGAGACCGTCCGGTAGGCGTGGAGCCGATCGAACTCGCGCGGCCCGGAGAAATCGAAGGCGTCCTGCTGGTCGTAGACATCGGCGATGTTGATCGACTGGCCGCGCAGCGCGGTGACCGTCGTCACATTGGCCTGGTTGGGCGCGCCGTCGGCGACGTGCAGGGCCAGCGGCGGCAGGGCGACAAGCTGGCCGCTGGCGCCGCCGGCGCGCAAGTTCAGCCGCTCGTTCTGGGCGATCACCGGCCTGAGCTGGTCGTCCTCGACCTTGAGGTAGAGCGAGCCGGCCTCGGCGCGGCAAAATTTGCGCGCCTCGCCCAGGATCATCTCCAGCAGATTGCCGAAATCGCGCTCGGCGGTGAGGGCCACGCCGATCGGAATGATCCCGTTGATCAAATCCTCGGAGCGGCGCTGCTCGCGCTCGACCTGGCGGCGGCGCTGCTCCAAGTCCTCAAGGGTTTGGCGGAGCGTGGCAGTCATTGTGTTGAAGGATTGGGCGAACATGCCCAGCTCGTCGCCGGCGATCACCGGGGCCTGGGCCGAGAGATCGCCGCCGGTGATCTGGCTGGCGGCGCCGGCGAGGCCGCGGATCGGCGCGGTGATCTCGCGGGTCAGCAGGGCGCCGATCAGCGCCGCCAGCGCCAGAATCGCCGCAATGCCGCCGAGCGTCCAGGCGAAAATGCTGCTGCTGATGCGCTGGGCGGCGGCCACGTCGAGGCCGGCGTTGCGCTGCTCGGTCTCGGCGATGTGGCTGGCGAGCGGCTCGATCGTCTGGGCGGCCTCGCGGAACGCGGCGTCATGGGCGGCGGCCTCGCGGTCAATCGCCGCCAGCCTGCCGAACAGCCGCTCGTAATCGTCGAGCAGCAGCCCGGCGGCCTCGCGCTCGGCGCGGCTCAGCCCGGCGGCGGCCAGCTCCGCGCGCAGCGCGGCGGTTTGGGATAGAACCAGCGTGGCTTGGGCGGGATCGCCGCGCAGGAAATAGTCTTTCTCGGCTTGGCGCAGCTGCGACATGCGGAACAGCAGCGGCTCGACCCGCGCCTGGCGGAAATAATCCTCAAGCCCGCCAGCGACGACCTGGAACTCGCCCTCGAGGCCGGTGTTGTCGAAGCCGCGCTCGTTGAGCAGGCCGACCAGCGCCATAAACTCGCGGCCGTAGCGGCCGATCTCGGACTGGACCTGATCGACGGAGCCGAGCAGGCCCATGTCATTCTGGCTCTGGTAGCGGCTGATGCGCTCGCGCAGGCTGGCGGTGGCCGTCTGGACCGCCGCGACCTGGAGCTGGACCGCCACCACGTAGCGCTCGTAGGCGGGACCAAAGCCCTCGTCGCGCCAGCGGAGCAGGAAATCTTTCTCATTGCGGCGGGCCTGGAGGAGGGCGCTGTCAATCGCGCGGGCCAGCCGCTCGTTCTCGACGGCGCGGTCGAAGGCGGCCTGGTAGTTGGCGCGGACCCGGCCGAGGCCAGACAGGCTCAGCGCCGCCAGGACGACGATTCCCGCCAGCAGCAAGCCGAAGCCGGCGCCGAGCTTGGCGCGGATCGGCCAGCTATGCCAGCGGTTCAGCCGCTCGCGCAGCCGCGCCAGCCGGGGCGGCTTGACATTGGTTGGCTCGGGGGTCATCAATCCGTCGTGTATCCTCGCTCCCATGCGCCGGGGCCGCTCAGATTATGGCAGCAGAGCGGGGTTTGTGTCAAACCCCGCCCGCCCCAGGCGGGCGATTTGACAAGCTGGCGGGCGAGCTTTTACAATAAAGACAGTTTATTCCGCGATAATTGTCCAAATAACCTCGCCATAGGAGCCTAGCGCCGTGACCATCAGCCTCGCCCCCGCCGTTCGGCGCCGCGAACCGCCCAGCAGGCCCGCCCAAGCGCGGCTGCTGCCGGGCCCTGACTGCGGCGACTGCCCGATCCGCCGGCTGCCGGTGCCGGCCATCCCCTGCGGCCTGACCCTGGCCTGCTTCGGCCAGCGCGTGCTCTGCTGGAGCACCGGCAGCGAGGCGGCCCGGCGGCGCATCGCCAGCCTGACCCGCGAGGAGCTGCTGGGCCACGGCGTGACCTGCGCCATGGCCGCAGCCTGGCGCGATTTTTATCTGAACGAGATCGCGCGCAACCCGCGCAACCCCAGCGCGCCCGGCCGGGTCGATCTGCTGCGCCGGGTCGTCGCTTTGCTGGCCGAAGGAGCCGCCCATGAACATCCTGACCGCGATTACCAACCTCATCACTAGCGCCTTCGCGAGCCAGCCCGCAAAGCCGACCGTGAGTGTCCTGACCATCGACAACAGCCAGACGGCGCCGATCCGCATCTATCTTGAGCCTTGGGGCGACGGCTACACCATTCAGCCCGACCAAGCGGTGGCCGTGCGCATTAACAACCAGGGCCACCAGCTGCAAACGGCGCTGGTCGCGCTGCCCGGCGGCGACCTCCAGCTCTACATCGACAACACCATGCTCCTCAAGGGGGCGGTGGAGTTCGGCGTCTACACGGCGGAGGGAACGCCGATCGAGCCCGACTAGCGGCGGCGCGATCGCCGGGGCGGGCGGCCTGGGGTATAATGGCGGCTCATTCACCAGAGAAAGGATGGGCCATGAAGCGAGTACACCAGATTCTCCTGCTCCTCACGGTGCTGG
>DASWWB010000649.1:0-7162 GCA_036406115.1 Herpetosiphonaceae bacterium | reverse complement strand
CCGCCGGCCAGTCGGCGATCAATGTGTTCTTCGATAACATGGAAAACCCGGCCGCCGGCAACTGGGCCTCGGCCGCCATCGCCGGCGAGAACGCCTGGTTCTACCCGGCCAGCCAGTCGCCGTTCGGCAGCTTCGTCTACGCCACCAGCGGCGCGGAGAACCTCTGGGGCTACGCGCAGGGCGGCACGTCGAGCCAGCCGGCGGTCCCCGCTGACATCGCCATCGCGATGACCCGCAGCGTGCAGGTGCCGTCCGGCGCCTTCCTGCGCTTCAACCACTCGTACGGCTTCGAGGCTGACTCGACCTCCAACTAC
Organism: Herpetosiphonaceae bacterium; assembly: GCA_036406115.1. Lineage (GTDB taxonomy): Bacteria > Chloroflexota > Chloroflexia > Chloroflexales > Herpetosiphonaceae > DASWWB01. The sequence goes on along the minus strand of DASWWB010000649.1, from coordinate 6,848 downwards.
GACGGCGGCGTGGTCGAGTACAGCATCAACAACGGCGGCACCTGGCAGGATGTCGGCGGGCTGTTCGACAACAACGGCTACGGCGGCACGATGGAGACGGGCGAGAACCCGCTCGGCGGGCGCCAGGGCTTCGTCGACCACAGCAACGGCTACGGCGCCAGCCGCGCCAACCTGAGCGACCTGGCCGGCCAGAGCGTGCGCTTCCGCTTCCGCATCGGCACCGACAGCCAGGTCGACGACTACGGCTGGTTCATCGATGATGTCCAGATCTACTCCTGCGCCACGCTGGCCAACAAGATCTTCACCCCGATCTTGGGCCGCTAAGCGCGAGTCCGCTCGCCTGATTGTCGCCGGGGGCATGCGTTGCGCATGCCCCCGGTTTGTTGCGCCGCGCTGCTATAATCGCGCCATTCGCACAGGAGGCACGCCTGATGATTGAGATTCACACGCTGCTGATCGGCCAGCCGCAGACCATCACCGACGAGCGCGGCAGCTGGCGCTCGGCGATTTTCCGCCAGCCGGTCGCCGGGCCGGTCCGGCTCAGCGAGCGCGGCCTCGCCGGCGACCAGGTCGCCGACACCGAACACCACGGCTCGCCGGGCCAGGCGGTGTGTTGCCATCCGCTGGCCCATTTCGAGGCCTGGAACGAGGACTATGGCCTGGAGGGCGCGACCAGGCTCGGCCCCGGCGCGGTCGGCGAGAATTGGACGCTGGCCGGGGCGACCGAGCGCGAAGTCTGCGTCGGCGACACCTACCGGGTCGGCGCGGCGCTGGTGGAGGTGAGCGGGCCGCGCTATCCCTGCACCAAGCAGGAGCGCAAGCTGGGGCTGGCCGATTTCCACAAGCGGACGATCGCCACGCTGCGCACCGGCTTTTACCTGCGGGTGCTGGAGCCGGGGCTGGTGGCCGCCGGCGACCGGCTGGAGCTGGTGCGGCGGCCGCATCCCGAGATCACGGTGCATCAGATCAATGTCTGGGGCCACCACGAGCCTGAGCCGGACGGCGTCCGCCGGGCGCTGGAGCTGCCGGAGCTGGCGCCGGTCTGGAAATACGTGCTCCAGGTCAAGCTCAAGGCGCTGGAGGGCGATGGCGCCAGCGCGTAGCACCGCCAGCCCTGGTTCGCGCCGCCGGGCGGTGATCGTAGATTCGCCGCCCGGCCGCGCATCGGCGCCGGTTCGCTAGTGTTGTGTCTGAGGAGCTGCTCGCTCCGACGGATTGTCCAAGGTTTGGTGGCTACGGCGTTGCTGATCAGCGCCGCCAGCCCCGCGTTCGCCGCCGGCACCCTTACCGACCTCGGGCCGGGGGCGTTCTGGCTTAAGTCGCGCGCCAATCGCAGCGCGGTGCGGCGCCGATCAGCAAGATTCGCTGATCGGCGCCGCTGCGCTTGGTGCTTGGATGGGTTTGTCAGCCCTAGCGGGTGACGACGGGGATGTAGCGGACGTGGCCGAAGACGGTGAAGTTTTCGCCGTTGGACTGGCCGCCGCCCGGCGCCGGCGTGCGGACGGTCACGACCAAGGAGCCGGCCTCGGCGAGATCGGCGGCCGAGGCGACCACCCGCAGCTCCGTGGCGCTGACGAAGTCGGTCGGCCGGGCCTCGCCGTCCCAGTAGACCACCGAGTCTTCGGTGAACTGCGTGCCCTGCACGCGGATGGTCAGATCGTTGCTGCCGCCGCCGTAGGCCACGGCCCGGTTCGGCGTGATCTGGGTGATCGCCGGCACCGGGTTCTCGCCCGGGGCGTTGACGGTGAAGGTGGCGGCGTTGGACGTGCCGCCGCCGGGCGCCGGGGTGAAGACCGTCACGCCCATCGCGCCGGGCTGGGTCAGGTCGGCGGCGGCGATCGTGGCCTTGAGCTGCGAGCCGCTGACGAAGGTCGTCGGGCGGTCCTGGCCGTTCCAGCGCACCTTCGAGCCGGCGACGAAGCCGGTGCCGACGACATCGAGGGTGAAGGCCGGGCCGCCGGCCGCCGCAGCGCTCGGGCCGAGCTGCTCGATCGCCGGCAGCGGATTGGCGTTGGGCGTGTTGATTGGCAGGCTCACCGCGTTGGAGGCGCCGCCGCCGGGCGCCGGGTTGAAGACCGTCACCGGCCGCGAGCCGACCGCGGCGATGTCGGCGGCGCTGATGGTCGCCCGCAGCTCGCTGGCGCTGACGAAGGTCGTGGTGCGGTTGGCGCCGTTCCAGCGCACCACCGAGTTCTGGACGAAATCCTCGCCGCGCACGATCAGCGTGAAGCCGGCGCCGCCGGCGGTGACCGAGGCCGGCTCCAGGCGCTCGATCGCCGGGATGGGCTGGGCCTGGCTGAAGGTGTTGAGCGCGTTGTCGACGTAGGCCGTGACATAGACGTGCTTGCCGTCGGGGCTGGGCGCGACCCGCCGCGCGCCGTTAAGGTTGGCGACGCCGGGCTGGCCGTCGACGTGGGCTTCGGCGAACTGGAGCAGGCCGTCGGCGGGGGTGCGGCGGAAGACCGCCAGCGTGCCCGGGGTGAAGCTGGCGACATACAGCTGGGTGCCGGCGGGATTGATCGCCACGCCGCTGGCGCACTGCAAGCCGCTCACGCCGCCGACGCCCTCTTTGTAGGTGGCGGCGACAGTCAGGCGGCCGTCGGCGGCGTTGCGCCGGAAAGCCGTCACGGCGCGGTCCCAGCACGACACGGCGTAGACGAAGGCGCCGTCCGGGCTGACGGTCACATCGTAGGCTCCGTCAAGCTCGTTCACGCCGCCCGCGCCGTCGGCGTAGGTCGTGACGAAGGTGAGCCGGCTGTCGGCGGGATTGCGGCGGAAGACCGCCACCGTGCCGCCGTTGCCGGCCGGCCCCAGGTAGCTGGTCACGTAGAGATGGGCGCCGTCGGGACTGATCGAGATTTCGCGGGCCCCGTCGAGGCCGGTCACGCCGCCCACGCCGTGGCGCTCGGCCTCGACGAAGGTCAGTCGGCCGTCGGCGGTGTTGCGGCGGAAGGCCACCAGGCCGTTGTCGCCGTCGCTCACCGCGTAGACGCTCTTGCCGTCGGGGCTGACGACCAGGCCCTTGGCGCCGCCCAGGCCGGTCACGCCGCCCGTGCCGTTGATCTTATCTTCGACGAAGGTCAGCGCCGTGCCGCTGCCGTGCCGGTAGACGCGCACCGCGCCCGCCGCGCCCGAGCCGCCGGAGACATAGACATAATCGCCGTTGGGGCTGAGCGCCACGCCGTACAGATTCGCCAGGACGTTGGCGTAGGTGCTGCTGAAGGTCGGCGCGCCGGTCGTCGGGTTGCGATTCATAGCGTGCAGCGAGTTGCCGGCAAGCGTGGTCACATAAATTTGGTTGCCGTCGGGGCTGACGACCGCCTCGAACATATTGCCGCCCTGGGTGGCCGGCGTGCCGGGCGCCAGGACCGGGTCCGGCGGGCTGGCGCCGGCGCAGGACAGATTGTAGCTGACTGTCGGCTTGGTCGGATCATTCGTGTTGAGCGTCAGGGTCGCGGTGCGGATGCCGAGGCCGGCAGGGGCGCAGGTCACCGGCACGTTCTGCGGCGCCGCGCCGTTGGCGATCGAGAGCGACAGATTGGGATTGACCTGGAAGTCGCCCGGGTTGCTGCCGGCGAGGACCGGGCCGTTGACGAGCAGCGTGGCGCTGCCGGTCTCCTCGACCACGATCGGGACGATCTTGGTCGCGCCCAGGGTGACCGTGCCGAAGCTGAGCGGGCCGGGAGCCGCCGGCGTCGAGCCGTAGCCCGGCGTCGGGGCGTTGGCGCCGACGCAGGTCAGGTTGAAGGCGACGTTCGGCTTGGCCGGATCGTTGCTGGCGAAGGCGAGGGTCGCGGTGCGGGCGCCGAGGGCGCTGGGCGTGCAGCGCAGGCCGATCTCGACCGGCTGGCCGCCGTCTGCGATGCTGATCGGGAAGGGCGTCAGCAGGCTGAAGTTGGCGGCGTGCGCGCCGCCGAGCTGCGGGCTGCCGAGCTGGAGCGTGTGGTTGCCGGTCTCGAAGACCGTCAGGCTGGCGTCGATCGAGCTGTTGACGACAGCGGTGCCGAAGTCGATCGGCCCCGGCTGGAGCGGCGTCGAGCCGAAGCCGGCGGCCACGGTGTCATTCTCGAAGGCGCCGATGTCGCAGATCGCGCTGCCGTTGCCGTCGCCGTCCTTGGGGCGGGGCTTGCCGCGCTGGTCCTCGTTGCTGATCGGCGCGGCGGCGCACTGGGCGGCGTTGCCGGCGTCGAGGGCGGCGCTGCCCGGCAGCAGCTTCTGGGTCAGCAGCGAGACAATCGGCCCGCCGTTGAAGAAGGGGCTGTCGAGCTTGGGATCGGCGTTGCTCAGGTCGCCGGGCTGGCTGAACCCGCAGGTGGCGGCGCGGTCGAGGTTGTGGCCGAGCGAGGCGAGATTGATCCCGGCGGCGCAGTTGGGGCCTTCGCCGCTGTCGACAATCGTGTTGCCGATCGTCAGCTGGCTGGGCGAGGGGCTGTGGAGCGCGCTGCCGGCGTCCGCCGCGTTGCCCGAGAAGGTGCCGCTGCGGACAGTCGCCAGCGACGGGATCGACGAGCCCTGCTGGGTGTTGAGGTTCGCCAGCGCGCCGCCGCTGCCGTTGACCGCCTTGTTGGCGGTGAACGAGACATTGGCGATGATCGCCGCGCCGCCCCGGTCGTTGGCGATCGCGCCGCCGCTGCCGGTGGCCAGATTGTTGAGAAAGGTGGCGCGGGTCACCCGCAGGTTCTCCTGGTTGTAGATCGCGCCGCCCAACTGGTCGCCCAGCTCGCCGGCGATGTTGCCGTTGAACGAGGTGTCGGTGATGATCGAGGTGGCGTTGATCGCGCTGTAGAGGCCGCCGCCGTCGCCGCCCGGCGCCAGGTTGCCGGTGAACGAGGTGCGCAGGACCGACAGCGTGGTGTTTTCGGCGGTGTAGATGCCGCCGCCGCCGCTGAAGTCGTTCTCGGCGCTGGCGATGTTGCCGGCCATCAGCACATCGACGATCTCGGCCTGCTGGCTGGCGGTGTAGATCGCGCCGCCGCTCCATTTGGCCTTGTTGCCGTTGAAGTTGGTGCCGCCGACCCGCAGCGACTGGCCGGGGCCGGAGCTGTGGATGGCGCCGCCGTTGGCCTGGGATTCGTTGGCGACGAAGTTGGAGCCGACGATGTTGAGCGTGCCGCTGGCGTTGCTGATCGCGCCGCCGGCGCCCGGCGCCTTGTTGCTGTCGAAGCTGACGCCCGCCAGGTTCAGCGTGCCGCCCTCGATCAGGATCGCGCCGCCGGCCGCGCTGTTGCCGTTGCCCTTGCTCAGCGTCATGTTGGCCAGGCTCAGGTTGCCCTGGCTCGTGACCCGCAGCAGGCGGCTGGCGTCGTTGCCGCTGATCGCGATCGGCCCGGTCATGGCGATGATCGAGTTGACGAAAATCTCGTTGTTCAGCGTGATGCTGCCGGAGACGCTGAACTGGATGGTGTCGGCGCCGCTGCCGGCGGGGCAGTCGGCCTGGCCGCCGCCGGTGTTGACCGCCTGGTCGCTGTTGGCGGCCTGGATAGCCTCGCGCAGCGAACATTTGTTGTCCTCGGTCATGCCGTCGGCCAGGATATTGACCGTCAGGCTGCCATCCGGGCTCGCCGGCCGGGCCATGGCCTGCGGCAGCCCGACCAGCGCCGCCAGGGCGAGCGCCGCCAGCAGTCGGATGAGCGAGCGGGGATGTTGATGATTCGCGCGTGAACGCGGCATAGGGTGCTCCTTGCAGTCAGGTCGATGCGGCCTCGGCGGCCGCGCTGGTCGATTAAAGCACGCCAGCCCCGGCGGGATAAGGGGCTGACTGACATAAAAAGTGACACAGCCAGTTTTGGGGATCAGGGGCCAGGGATCAGGCCCGGCTTCGGGGCCCGGTGGTATCAAGGATCCGCTCGATATCCTGCCGTTCGGCCTGACCCCTGATCCCCGACCCCTGGGAAATTCCCTGCAACGCCCCCTGGAAATGCGGCGTAGGGGGATCTATAATTTGCCGGTTCGCTGTCATGAGCCACAAAAGGACACGTGATGAAGCCACACACCAAGCTCGGACCATGGATCAAGCACCAGCGCAAGCTTCTGGACCTGACCCAGGAAGACCTTTCGCGGCGGGTGGGCTACGCGCTATCGACCGTCCGCAAGATTGAGAGCGGGGTGCTGCGGCCGTCCCGCGAGGTTGCCGAGCGGCTGGCCCAATGCCTGGAGCTTGAGCAGGAGGCGGTGCCGCTGTTCCTCAAGCTGGCCCGCACGCCGATCGACCTGGCGCCCGAGCCCGAGGCCGGCGAGGCGCCGCCGACTGCGTTCCGCCCGCTGCCGTCGCCGCCGGCGCTGTTCGTCGGCCGCGAGAGCGAGGCCGCCTTCATCCGCCTGCGGCTGGGCCAGCCCGATGTGCGGGTGCTGACGCTGGTCGGCCCGCCGGGCATCGGCAAAACCTCGCTGGCGCTCCACGCCGCGCCGACCGCCGCGCCGGGCTTTTCCGGCGGCGTCTGCTTCGTGGCGCTGGAGGCGCTGACCGCCGCCGAGCAGGTCCTGCCGGCGATCGCCGCCGCCCTCAATGTCCCCGAGCAGGCCAACCGGACCCCGGCCGCCGCCATCGCCGCCGCCGTCGCCGCCCAGCCGCTGCTGCTGCTGCTTGACAACGCCGAGCATGTGCTGGGCGCCGCGCCCGATCTCGCCGCGCTGCTCAGCGCCTGCCCGGCCCTGAAGCTGCTCGTCACCAGCCGGGCCGTGCTGCATTTATCCGGCGAGCAGCAGGTGCCGGTCCTGCCGCTCTCGCGCCCGCCCCTCAGCCCGCTGCCCGCCTACCAGAGCCTCGACAGCTATGACTCGGTCGCGCTGTTCGTGGCCTGCGCCCGGCTGGCCCTGCCCTCGTTCGCCCTGACCCCCGAGAACAGCCC
>DASWWB010000648.1:0-2764 GCA_036406115.1 Herpetosiphonaceae bacterium | reverse complement strand
CTCCAGCCGGTGCTCGGACAGGATGATCGTGAGGCCGAGGTCGGCGTTGAGCTTGTGCAGCGTGGTCAGCACCTCCTCGGCGGTGTGGGGGTCGAGCTGGGAGGTCGGCTCGTCGAGCAGCAGGACGGCGGGCTGGACCGTGAGCGCGGCGGCGATGGCGACGCGCTGGCGCTCGCCGCCCGAGAGCGTCGGGATCATGCGGTGGCGCAGGTGGGCGATTTCGACCTGATCCAGCGCCTCCTCGATCCGGCGGCGCATCAGCCGGGGCGGCAGGCCGGCGTTTTCCATGGCGAAGGCCAGCTCGTCCTCGACCAGATCGACCACGAACTGGGCGTCGGGGTCCTGGAAGACAAAGCCGACGTGCTCGGCGAGGTCGCGGGGCTGGGTGTGGCGAGTGTCGCGGCCGGCGACCGTGACCCTGCCGCTCCAGGCGCCGCCGTGGAAATGGGGCACCAGGCCGTTGAAGGCCCGCAGCAGCGTGGATTTGCCGCTGCCCGACGGCCCGCAGACCAGGACGAACTCGCCGGCGCCGATCTCCAGCGAGACCTCGCGCAGCGCCGGGCGGGCGGCGCCGGGGTAGTGGTAGCTGACCCGCTCAACGCTGATCATTCGTCCTCGTCGTCCTCGTCATCGTCCTCATATTCCTCATCGTCGTCCTCGTACTCATCGTCATCGTCCTCGTCGCTGCTGGGGCCCCAGCGCTCGGAGACGGTCGGCAGCTCCTGGCCGCCGAGGATGCGGACAATCTCATCGTCGCGGCGGCGATTGGCCAGCAGATCATTGTAGGATGCGACGCGCCGATCGAAGGCGTAGTCGTCGTCCGACATGTTCGTTTCGCCCTCCCAGTAGCGCAGCAGCGCCCGCGAGCCGAAGACCAGCGTGAGCAGCACCCCCACGCCGAGTATGAGCATAATGGTCGTATCCATGAGACCCTCCTCGGCCCAATTATAAAGCGAAGACGGCAAGCCCGCGGCATTCCGGGAACGCCGCGGGCTTGGTTGGATGGGATCGGCGGCGCTTAGCGGCCGGTTTTCGCCTTGACCTCGCTGGTCAGCGCGGGGACAATCTCATTGACATCGCCGACCAGGCCGTAGGTCGCCACCTTGAAGATCGGCGCCTCGGGGTCCTTGTTGATCGCGACAATGATATTGGAGGAGCGCATGCCGGCCAGGTGCTGGATGGCGCCGGAGATGCCGCAGGCCACGTAGAGCTTGGGGCTGACGGTCTTGCCGGTCTGGCCGACCTGGCGCTCGTAGGCGATCCAGCCGGCGTCGACGATCGCGCGCGAGGCGCCGTGGGTGCCGCCGAGGGCCTGGGCCAGGGCCGGGACCAGCTTTTCGTAGTTCTCGGGCGAGCCGAGGCCGCGGCCGCCGGAGACGATCACCGTGGCGTCGGCCAGATTGACGGCGCCGGTGCGCTGCTCGACCTTGCGCACCTTGGTGCGGATCGCGGTCTGCGGGTAGGCCACCTTGGCGACCTCGCCCGAGCCGGCGCCCTGGACGGGCTGGCCGACCTGGCGGCGGACCGAAGCGATCATCGGGCGGGCCGGGCCGAAGCTGATCGTGTTGATCACATTGGCGCCGTGCGAGGGCCGGGTGGCGCGCAGCTCGCCGCCGTCCAGCTTGAGGCCGGTCACGTCGGGGGCCAGGCCGGTGCCCAGCTCGGCGGCCAGGGCGCCGGTGAAGTCGCGCATCTGGAGCGAGGAGCCGGTCAGCAGGACCTCGGGCTGGTGGGCCTCGACGGCGGCCTTGGCGGCGGCGACGAAGCCGTCGGTGGTGTAGGACTCGAGGGCGGCGTCCTCGACGACGACCGCGTTGGTCGCGCCGGCGGCGAAGGCGGCCTCGACCAGGCTGCCGGTGTTGGCGCCGATCACCAGCGCGCCGAGCGGCTGGCCCAGCCCGTCGGCGATCTCTTTGCCTTTGCCCAGCAGCTCCTTGGAGATGGCGGCCAGCTCGCCGTCCTTGTGCTCAATCAGAACCCAAACGCCATTTGCCATTCTGTCACCTCATCGTGAGGACTGCGCCGGAGCGCAATCTCGCTAAAGCACTTGATTGTCAACCAGCTTCTGCACCAGGGTGCGGGCCTGCGTCGCGGCGTCGCCGCCGATCATCTCGCCCGAGGGGCGGGGCGGCGGCGGGGTGCGGTCGGCGTACTTGACGCTGTGGCCCAGGTCGCCGGCGCCCAGCCCGAGGTCGCCCAAGCCCCAGGTGGGGATGGGCTGCTTGCTGACTTTGCGGATTTTCAGGAGCGAGGGGTAGCGGGGCTCGTTGAGGTCCTTGACCGCGCTCACCACCACCGGCAGCGAGGACTCGACGGTCTCCAGGGTGTCCTCGAGGGCGCGATCGACCACGATCTGCGAGCCGCTCAGCTCATGGACCTTGAAGACGTAGGTCAGCTGGGGCCAGCCGAGGAAGCGGGCCAGGGCCGGGGCGAACTGGCCGGTCTCGTCGTCGGTGCTCTGCTTGCCGCAGAAGACGATATCCACGTCGCCCAGCTTCTTGATCGCGGCGGCCACCACTTTGGCGGCGCCCTGCGCGCCGATATCTGCCAGCGCTGCGTCGTTGATCAGCACCGCCTCGTTGGCGCCCATCGCCAGGGCCTTCTTCAGCGAGTCGGTGGCGTCGTCGTCGCCGAGGCTGATCACGGTCACCTGGCCGTTGTTTTTCTCAGCCCACTGCAGCGCTTCTTCGATCGCGTATTCGTCAAACAGATTGATGATCGGGTTGATGCCGGAGGCGTCAATCTTTTTGTCGCCAGTGATTTT
>DASWWB010000647.1:0-1929 GCA_036406115.1 Herpetosiphonaceae bacterium | reverse complement strand
GTGATGACCTACAAGCCCTACCCGGCGCTGCTCGACCGCGGGCTGGACCGCGAGTTCGCCCTGGCCGACGGGTGGGCCGCCTACGAGGAGGGCGATTGGGCGCTGGCCCGCGGCGCCGCCCGCCAGGCCCAGCAGGCCGATCCCGATTTCAACGAGTCGCTGTGGCTGGAGGCGCTGGCAGCCGCCGCCGAGGAAGGCCCCGAGGCCGGCCTCGCCCCGGCCAACGCCGCGCTGGCCCGCGACAGCCGCGACGCCCGCGCCCGGCTGATCCGGCTGGATCTGCTGCGCCGGCTCGACCGGCTGGACGAGGTCGGCGACGCGCAAGGGCTGGAAAGCGCCGCGCCCGAGGATCTGCTGGACTGGAGCTTCGCGGCCTTCCGCCCCCCGCCGCTGACGGCGCTGGCGCTGGACAGCCGCTCGGACCTGGGCTATGTCCGCGGCTGGTGGCCTGCCGACGGCGGCCCCGACGCCGGGCGGCGCGCCACCGGCCACGCCGAATTCCGCCTCTTGGTGCCGACCAACCGCACGCCCCAGCTGACAATCCGCGGCTATCTGCCGGGCACAGTGGCGCCGGGCGCGGTGCGGGTGCTGGCCGACGGCGTCGAGGTCGGCTCGTTCACCCCTGGCAGGAGCTGGGTCGATCATCAGATTTTGCTGCCGGCGACGCTGTCGGGCCGCGAGGTGACGTTCGCCCTGGTCGGCCCGACGGCGGTCGAGGCGGGCGGCGCGCCCGGCACCGATATGCTGCGGGTCGCCGGGCTTGAGGTCGCGCGTGTCTCGACTGAGTGAGGCGATGCGCCTGCTGGCGGCTCCGCTGCTGGCGGCGCTGCTGGCGCTGATCTGCTGGCTGGGGCTCCATCAGCTGCCGGCCACCCATCGCGTCGATCTCGGCGGGGCCGACGCCGCCTATGCCCAGGGCTTCGGCGAGCGCGAGCAGGCCGACGCTCCCCTGGGCGCCAGCCGCCCCTACCTCGCCGGCGCCGCCAGCGCCCGCCCTCTCGCCGCCGACGCGGCGCTGCTGTTCCCCCAGGCCGGCGCACCGGGGACGCTTACGCTGCGCTGGCGCTCGGCCACCGCCCCGCTGAGCGTGACAGTCCTGTTCAACGGCGCCCAGCCGATCGGCCAGGCGACGGTCCTCTCGGCGACTTGGAGCAGCATCACGTTTCCCCTCGCCCAACCCCAGATCAAGCTGGGCGGCGATTGGTTCGTCACCTTTGCCGCCGCCGAACCTGAATCCATCTACCTTGACGAGGCGACCTATCGCGCCGGGTCGTCGCTGCCGCCGCCCGTGCCCTGGATCGGACTTGTCATAAGCGCCGGATTATTGGCTGGGCTGCTGCCGCGCCGCTGGGTCGGCGGCCAGGTCCCCGAGGCCGCGCAGCCCGCATCCCAGCGGCTGGCCTGGCTCGATTGGCGGCGGGCGGCTGCCGGGGCCGCGCTGGCGCTGGCGGCGTTCGCGCTGCTGTATCGCTGGCCGCCGCCGCTCATCCCCTATCCGATTCGCCGCCTGCCGCTGCTGCTGCCGGCGCTGGCGCTGCTGGGCTACGGGCTGCGCTGGGCGCCTTGGCTTGCCGCCCGGCCGCGATTGGCCGAGGCGCTGCTGGGTGGCGGCGGGCTGCTCGTCTGGGCGGCATGGCTGTGGCGGGCGCAGCAGGGGCATCTCGTGCTGGCGCTGCCGGGCGTCGAGGCCGATTTCAGCGTGTTCGCCAAGCGCTCGGCGGACTGGGCGGCGGTCTGGCGGGCCGACGGTTTCTATCAGCTCGGCTACCCGCTGCTGCTGCGGCTGGTCCGGCCGCTGGTCCACGACAGCCCGTTCCTGGCGGCGCGGCTGATCGGCGTCGGCGCGGCGCTGGCGGCGGCGGCGGCGACCTGGGGGCTGGCGCGGGCGCGCTGGGGCCGGATTGTCGGGCTGCTGGCGCTGCTCATCAC
>DASWWB010000646.1:0-1995 GCA_036406115.1 Herpetosiphonaceae bacterium | reverse complement strand
CGCCAACGACGAGGCGGCGCGGGCCTGCGGCTTCCCCTCGGCGGCCGCGCTGCTCGCGGCGCCGCTCGGCGAGGTGATGGGCCGCTTCCAGATGTTCGACGAGGCCGGCGCGCCCTTTCCCGTCGAGCGCCTGCCCGGCCGGCTGGCGCTCCAGGGCGTCGCCGCGCCGCCGATCGTGACGATCCGGGTGCGGATCGCCGCCACCGGCGCCGAGCACTGGTCGCAGGTCAAGGCCACCCCGGTGCTCGACGACGCCGGCGCCGTTGCCATGGCGATCAATATCTGGCACGATGTCACGGCCTACAAACGGATCGAGCGCGAGCTGGCGGAGCAGCGCGAGTACCTGGCGGTGACCCTGGCCAGCATCGGCGACGCGGTGGCGGTGGCCGATCTCGCCGGCAGGATCACGTTTCTCAATCCGATCGCCGCCGCGCTGCTCCAGGCGGGCGCCGACGGCGGGCTCGGCCGGCAGCTCGACGCCCTGTTCCGGATCGTCAGCGAGGAAACCGGCCAGCCGATCGAAAGCCCGGTGGCCAGGGCCCTGCGCCAGGGCGCCGCCGTCCGCCTCGCCAAGCCCGTGCTGCTCATCCGCCCCGACGGCTCGGCGCTGCCGATCGACGACAGCAGCGCGCCCATCCGCGACGGCGCCGGCGCGATCATCGGCGTGGTCCTGGTCTTCCGCGACATCAGCCAGCGCCGGACGGCGGAGGCCGCGCTGCGCGCCAGCGAGGCCCGCTTCCGCATGCTCGCCGACAGCGCCCCGGTGATGATCTGGATGGCCGGCCCCGACGCCGGCTGCACGTATTTCAACCAACCCTGGCTGGACTGGACCGGCCGGCCGCTGGACGAGCAGCTCGGCGACGGCTGGGCCGAGGGCGTCCTTCCTGATGATCTCAGCCGCTGCCTGGCGACTTATCGCGCCAGCTTCGACGCCCGCCAGCCCTTCGCCATGGAGTACCGGCTGCGCCGCGCCGACGGCGAATATCGCTGGCTGCTCGACAACGGCGTCCCGCTCTGGGGCGCTGGCGGCGAGTTCGCCGGCTACATCGGCTCATGCATCGAGATTCATGAGCGCCGGCTCCAAGGCGAGCGCCAGCGCTTCCTCGCCGAGCTGGGCGAGGCCCTGGCCTCGTCGCTGGACGTGGGCGCCACGCTCGACACCCTGGCGCGGCTGGCCGTGCCCCAGGTCGCCGACTGGTGCGCGATCGATCTGCTGGCCGAGGACGGCGCGCTGGAGCGGCTGGCGGTCGCCCACCCCGATCCCGCCAAGGCCGCGCGCGCCCGCGCCCTCCACGAGCGCTACCCGCCCCGGCCGGACACGCCCGGCGGCATCCACGCGGCGATCCGCGCCGGCAAGGCGCTGCTCCACGGCCCGCTCTCCGACGAGCTGCTGGCCGCCGGCGCCAGCGACGCCGACCACCTGGCCATGCTCCGCGAGCTGGGCGTGCGCTCGGCGATCGTCGCGCCGCTGGTGACGCGCGGCCGCGCCCAGGGCGCCATCACCTTTGTCAGCGCCGAGTCGGGGCGGATCTTCGGCCCCGACGATCTGGCGCTGGCCGAGGAGATTGTCCGCCGCGCCGCCCTGGCGCTCGACAACGCCCGGCTCTACCAGGCGGCCCAGGAGGCGCTGGAGAAACGCGACCAGTTCTTGTCGATCGCCACCCACGAGCTGAAAACGCCGATCACCTCGCTGCTCGGCTACGCCCAGCTGCTCCAGCGCCGCGCCCGCCGCGAGGGCGGGATCAGCGAGCGCAACCAGCATGCGGTCGATGTGATCGCCGAGCAGGCCCAGCGGCTCAACCGGCTGATCCTCGGCGTGCTGGATATCTCCCGCCTCCAGCTGGGCCAGCTGGCGATCGAGCGGGCGCCGCTCGACCTGGCAGAGCTGGTGCGGCGGGTCGCCGACAGCATGCCGCCCTCCGCCAGCCATCCGATCAGCCTGCGCCTGCCGGAGCGCGCCCCGATCCGCGGCGACGAGCTGCGCCTGGAGCAGGT
>DASWWB010000645.1:0-1751 GCA_036406115.1 Herpetosiphonaceae bacterium | reverse complement strand
GCGGCCGCCGGCCTCTGCCACTCGGACCTCTCGGTGATCGACGGCTCGCGGCCGCGGGCGATGCCGATGGTGCTGGGCCACGAGGCCAGCGGCATCGTGCGCGAGACCGGCCCCGGCGTCACCGACGTGGCGCCGGGCGACCACGTCGTCTTCAGCTTCGTGCCGGTCTGCGGGCGCTGCCGGCCCTGCCTGAGCGGGCGCGGGGCGCTGTGCGAGCGCGGCGCGCGGGCCAATCTCGCCGGCACGCTGCTGTCGGGCGCCCGGCCGTTCAGCGACGGCGCCGGGCGGGCCTGCCACCACCACCTCGGCGTCTCGGCCTTTTCGCAATGGACCGTCGCGGCCCAGGAGTCGCTGGTCAAGATCGATCCCGCGCTGCCCCTGGCGACCGCCGCGCTCTTTGGCTGCGCGGTGCTGACCGGGGTCGGCGCGGTCGTCAACACCGCGCGGGTCGAGCCCGGGGCGGCGGTGGCGGTCTTCGGCCTGGGCGGCGTCGGGCTGAGCGTGGTGATGGGCGCGGCGGCGGCGGGCGCGTCGCCGATCATCGCGGTGGACCGGCTGGCCGACAAAGTGGCGCTGGCCCGTGAGCTGGGCGCGACCCACGGCCTGGTCGCCGAGGACGGGCTCGATCCGGCCGCCGCCGTCCGCGAGCTGACCGACGGCGGCGCCGACTACGCCTTCGAGAGCGTCGGCAGCGAGCAGGTGCTGGCCCAGGCCTACGCCGCCACCAGGCGCGGCGGCACCACGGTCACGCTCGGACTGCCGCATCCGGCGCGCCAGTTCAGCGTCCCGGCGGTCAGCATCGTCGCCGAGGAGCGGACGATCAAGGGCTCGTACATGGGCTCGTCGGTGCCGCGGCGGGACATTCCGCGCTACATCGCCATGCATCGCGCCGGGCTGCTGCCGGTCGAGCGGCTCCACAGCCACAGCCTAGCGCTCGACGAGATCAACGCCGGCTTCGACCGGCTGGCGCAGGGCCGGGCCGTCCGCCAGCTGATTCGCTTCGAGGCCGCCAATGGCTGAGGATGAGCGCTTCGAGCGCCGCGCCTACCGCCATTTCGCCGATCTGCCCACGCGCTGGATGGACAATGACATCTACGGCCACGTCAACAATGTCCTGTACTACGCCTTTTTCGACACCGCCATCAATCAGTATCTGATCGCCGAGGGCGGGCTGGACCCGGCGGCCAGCCCGGTGATTGGTGTGGCGGTCGAGACCCAATGCCAGTTCCGCCAGTCGGTCGCCTTCCCGGACGCGCTGGAGGTCGGGCTGCGGGTCGGCAAGCTGGGCGGCTCCAGCGTGCGCTACGAGCTGGCGATTTTCAAGCGCGGCGCGGCGCAGGCCGCCGCCGCCGGCCGGTTCGTCCATGTGTTTGTCGACCGGGCCGCGCGCCGCCCGACGCCCATCCCGCCGCCGATCCGCGCCGCGCTGGCGCGACTGCTCCCCGGCGCCGGGGAAGCGGGCGAGGATGGCGTATAATTCAGGACACCCGGCCGTACTCACGGGAGCGCGCTCCCCTAACCGCGAGGTCCGCCATGGTTGCCGCACGCTCTTCGCCGCTGGATGCGCTTGAGCCGCGCCTGCGCACGCTCCTGCCGGCGACGCTCTACGCTGCGGCGTGGGTCGATCCGTCGCCAGCCAACCTGACATTGGTTTTCGAGCATGTCCGCACGCTGCGCCGGCTGCTCCACGACTACACCCCGCGCCTGGTCGCCGACTCGCCGCCCCAGCCGGGCGAGATCCGTCACAACTG
>DASWWB010000644.1:0-5999 GCA_036406115.1 Herpetosiphonaceae bacterium | reverse complement strand
GGATCCGCGCTGGCCTCGGGCGCGCAGCGGGCCATCACGAATTGGCCGGGCTGGACCGCCTCCAGCTCCGGGCAGGCGACGGCCAGCCAGTGCAGGGCCGGCGCCAGGGCGCGATTGTCGGTGACGAGCGCGCGCATGGCTCAGCGACCCCTCCGGCGCCAGGCATAGGCCGCCAGCAGCGCGGCACCGAGCGCCGCGCCGATCCGCACGCCCGGCGGCCGGCGCAGGCCCAGCCGCCGCCTGAGCCCGCGCCGATAGACCCCGCGCATCATCCGCGGCAGCAGCACATCGGAAGACAGATACGCTTCGCGCGGCAACAGACTGGGCGGCTGCGCGCCGCTTGGCTCCGGCGGGGCGTCGGCGATTGTCACGCTGGCGCTCGTCCAGCTTTCGCCATCCGCCTGCTCCAGCTCGCTCAGCGTTGCGCCATGCTGGTCGACGATCTTGCAGCCCCGCACCAGCGCGCAGCTAAGCTCGATCCTGCCGAACCGATGGGCATGCCGCCGCAGTCCCGGCGCTTGCGGAAGCAAACCCAGCAGCGCTAAACCGCCGTGCGGCACGACGGTGCGCACCTGGCCGCAGCCGACGCTCTGGACCGCCGGCACGCCCAGCCAGGCGGTTTGCTGGTTGACCATCGGGCCGAAAAGCTGGCGGCCACTATCTTTGACCCGCGCCATGGCCGGTCCCAGATCCTCCAGCCCGAGCGTGGCGCCGCCGGCCAGCCGGTAAGTCGGATTGGAGACGTCAGGGGGGCAAGCGCTGATCAGCATGAGGTCGACCTGGCCCGTGTAACTGCGCCAGAGGCCGAGGTGGGCGGCGTCCCAACAGATCAGCAGGCCGATGCGCCCGAGATCGGTGCGGGCCACGACCGGCGCCCGCGGTCCCGGCGCGAAGGCCCGGCGCTCCCAGCCCCAAGGGTAGCCTTTGTCATAGCGCCAAACGCGGCCGTCGGGAGCGAACAGGAGCAAACTGTTATACACTGCCTGGTGATCGAGCAGCAACAGCGTGCCTGCCAGATGGACTCCGAGATCCGCAGCGGTCCGGCGCATCCAGCTGGCGGTTGGGCCGTCGGGCGGCTCGGCGCGGTCGAACACATCGGCGTAGGTGTAGCCCAGGTTGAACAGCTCGGGCAGCACCACCAGCTCGGCGCCGGCGGCGGCGGCTTGGCGGGCCAGGGTTTCGGCGCGGGTCAGCCGCTCGGCGGTTGGCGCGGGAGCCGCATCCATTTGCGTGGCGGCGAGAGTCACTGTTCGCGGCATACATCGGCTCCTTGCAATCGATGGGGCCATTATAGCTGACGCCGGGCGCCGGCGTCTGGGAGGCGGCGAATGGACGGCAAGGGACACATTTTTCAGCTCAGCGTCTCGCCGGGCGGCGTGCCCAAAACCGCCGTGCGCGCGGCGGAGGTCGGCGAGCTGGGCCTGGCGGGCGACTACCAGCGCGATCGGAAGTACCACGGCGGGCCGGAGCGCGCGCTCTGCCTGTTCGCCCTGGAGACGATCCTCCAATTGCAGCGCGAGGGCCATCCGATCTATCCCGGCTCGACCGGCGAGAACATCACCACGGCGGGGATTGATTTCAGCGCGCTGGCCCCGGGCTCGCGGCTGCTGCTGGGCGGCGAGGTGCTGATCGAAATCACCGGCGACGCGCCGCCCTGCCGGACCATCCAGGGCTCGTTCAAGGCCCGGCGCTTCAGCCGCATCGCGCAGAAAACCCATCCCGGCGAGAGCCGGCTCTACGCCAGGATCCTGCGCGGCGGCCGGCTGGAGGTCGGCGCGTCAGTCGCGGTCGAGCCCGCCGGCTAGTCGTGGCCGCCGATGTAGTGGGTGAGCATCTTGCCCCAATACGGCCAGTCGTGGGACCATCCGTCCCACAGCCGCAGCGCGTTGCCGATGCCGTGGCGCCACAGGTTGGCCGACAGCGCCTCGTTCGAGGGCCGGCCCGGATCGTCGCGGCCGACCGCCAGGATGATGTCCTGCTGTTTGAGCTGCTCGATCTGGCGCCAATCGTTTAAGTGATGGGTGTAGTCGGTCGGCGTGTTGAAATAGACATTGTCGTCGGAGTAGCCGTCCATGAACGAGCGCATGGTGTAGCGGCCGCTCAGCCCGACGCAGCGGCGGAACAGCCCGGGGTTGCGCAGGGCGATGTTGACGGCGTGGAAGGCGCCGAACGAGCAGCCGGCGGCCATCCAGAAATCGTTGCTGTTGAACGAGCGCACGAACGGCGCGACTTCGCGCAGCACGTATTGCTCGTACTGCATGTGGCGGGTGATGCGGCCGCTGGGGTGCGCCCAGGAGCAGTACCAGCTCTCGGCGTCCACGCTGTCGACGCAGATCAGCTGGATCCAGCCCCGGTCCAGGTGCTCGCGCAGCACATTGACCATCCCCCGGTCCTCGAACTCGAAGAAGCGGCCCTGCGAGGTGGGGAACACCACCACCGGGGCGCCGCGGTGGCCGAACAGCAGCAGCTCCATCTGACGGTTCAGGATCGGGCTGTGCCAGGCGTGATACGAGCGGTGCATAGGCGGGTCCTCGTGACTAGAAAAGGCTAAATCGCCGGATAGAAACCGAGCTGGCAGGCGGGCAGGCGCCGCCACTCCGCGCGCTGGGCCGGGGCGATCCGGTACATGCGGTAGCCGTTGACGGTCTCCTGCGGCGCCAGGCCGACGGTCTGCTCGACGACGGCGATCACCGCCGGCGTGCGGGCGAAGACTAGGCCGACCTCGCGCTGCGCCAGGCAGGAGCGGATCTGATCGGCGGGGCGGGCGGGAGCGAAGATTGTCTCGGAGACCCGCGTGTCCCAGTTGACGGGCCGGTCGTAGAGCAGGGCTGGGTCGCTGTCAGCGCCGACGCTGACCGCCAGGAACTCCAGGTACACCCGCTCCACCACCGCCGTCTCGCCGCCGGCCAGCGCGCCTTCGAGCGCCAGCCCCACCGCCAAGCCCCGCGACGAGGGGTCCGGCGGCGGGTCGAGGCTGGCCCGGACGTTGCGGCCGACGGCCAGCAGCGCCGCCACCAGCAGAAGCCCGCGCAGCTGCGGCAGCGGCAGCCGCCGCGCGGCGGCCAGCAGCGCCATGCCGGCGAAGGCGTAGCCCGGCAGCGTCAGCGCCGCCAGGTAGCGGATATCGTTGCCGCTCGGCTCCGGCTGCCCGCCGTGCAGCGCCACGAAGGCGGCGATCGGCGCGAAGACCAGCGCCGCCAGCCAGGCGTGCTCGCGGCGCCGGTCTTTCCAGACCAGCAGCGCCAATCCGCCGAGCAGCAGCGTCGGCAGCAGCAGCGGATCCAGCCGCAGCAGCGTCGTGGCGTAGCGGGCGTAGTCCTTGCCGGGGCCGTACCAGTCGGCTTTGTACTGCGTGGCCATGCCGATCGAGGCCAGCGGATCGCCGAGCGCCAGATAGCTGCCCGCCATCCAGGCTGCCGGGAACGCCGCCAGCAGCGCCGTCGCCAGCGCCGCCCGGCGCCAGCCGCGCTCCCCCGGCGCCGCTGATCGGTCCCGGGCCGCGCCGAGCCAGAGCAGGCCGGCGAAGGCTGCGGCGACCACCCACGCCTCGAAGCGCAGGCCTTGGGCGCAGGCCAGCGCGCCGGCGCCGAGCCAGAGCCACCCCGGCCGCCGCTCCTCGGCGTAGCGGGCGAGCCCGAGCATCGCCAGCAGGACGCAGGCGACGTAGGGCATCTCGGTCAGCGGCGTCGAGCTGAGCCAGACGTGGGCCGGGTTGGCCGCCGCCAGCAGCGCGCTCAGCAGCGCCGCCGCCGGCGAGCGGCTCAGGCGTAGCGCGATCGCGTAGATCAGCGCGATGCTCAGGAAGCCGAAGGCCATCGTGGCGTAGCGCGGCAGATAGACCAGATCCCAGCGCAGGCGCAGCAGCGCGCCGAACATGTATTCGTGGAACGGCACCCACACGCCGCTCCAGATCAGCCGGGGCGCGCGCGCCCAGCGGGCCGCCAGCTCCACCCGCAAGAACTCGTCGGCGGTCAGCGAGAGGAAGCCGCCGCGATACAGCTGGATCTGGAGCAGCAGCCTGCCGAGCAGGATCAGCGCCAGGCCGCCGAGGCCGAGCCGCCGCTGGCGGGAGCTGATCGGCGCTCCGCCAGCCGGGGGGCGGCTGCCGCCCGGGCGGGGTGGCGCCGCGCTTGTGGTGGGTTCCGCCTGCATGCCGGGTCCGCTCCTTGCGCTGCTGATGGGTGTGGCCGGGCCGAATGATACCACAAAGCCCCCTGCGGCCGGCTTGGCGGCCCGGGGCCTAGATCGCCGGGAAAAGGCTGAGCTGGCAGGCGGGCAGCAGCCGCCACTCCGCGCGCTGGGCCGGCGTGATCATGTACAGCCGGTAGTGGTTGATTGTCTCCTCGGGGGCCAGGCCCAGGCGCCCCTCGACGCTGGCGACGACCTCCGGCGTGCTGGCGAAGACCGCGCCGACATTGTGCTCTGCCAGGCAGGAGCGGATCTGATCGACGCTGTTGCCTGCGTCGAACAGCGACGGCGAGGCGCGGGTCGACCAGTTGACCTGCCGGTCGTAGAGCAGGCTCGGCAGGCCGTTCGCGGCGACTTTGGCCGCCAGGAACTCCCAGTAGATCCGCTCGACGACGACTGCCGGCGCGCCGTCGCCGCCATGGATCTCGGCGGCTTTTTCGCCGACCGGCAGGCCGTAGGCGGCGGTGTCGTTGACGAAGCTGCGGCTGGTCTGGACATTCAGCAGCGCGATCACGCCGATCAGGCCGAGCATGGCGTAGCGGAGCTGAGGCCGCGAGCGCCGGGCCAGCCGGTGCGCCAGCAGCCCGATCAAGGCGTAGCAGGGGAGGAACAGCGAGGAAAGATAGCGGATGTAGTTGCCCCTGGGCTGGGGCTGGCCGCCCTGGACCACGGCGAAGACGGCGATCGGGCCGAAAATCATCGCCAGGAGCCAGAGATAATCCGCCCGGCGCGTGCGCCAGAGCGCGAGGGCCAGCGCTCCCGCCGCCAGCGCCGGCAGCAGCAGCGGGTCGATCTCGGTCAGCGCGGTGACGTAGCGGGTGTAATCCCGGTCCGCGCCGTACCAGAGCGCAGTGTAGCCGGTGGTCATTTTGAGCGAGGCCAGCGGATGGCCGAACGCCCGGTAGCTGCTCAGCATCCAGGCTGCGGGGAAGGCGAAAAGGATGATCGTCGGCGGGATGAGCCGCCACGCCGACTTGGGCGCGCGGCGCAGCCCATCGAACCAGAGCAGGGCGGCGAAGATGCCGCTGACCCCCCAGCCCTCGAAGCGGAAGCCCTGGGCGCCGAAAAAGGCCAGCGCCGCCAGGTACAGGTGGCGCTCGCGCCGCTCCTGGACGTAGAGCAGCGCGCCCAGGAGGCCCAGCAGCACGAAGAAGCTGTAGAAAATCTCGGTGAGCGGCGTGGAGCTGAGCCAGGTGTGGGCCGGATTGGCGCCGAGCAGCAGCGCGCTGAGCAGGCTGGCGCCGATCGAGCGGGTCAGCCGCAGCGTGATGGCGTAGATCAGGACGAGGCCCAGGCTGCCGACCGCCATCGCCACATAGCGCGGCATCATGATCATATCCCAGCGCAGCCGGAGCAACGTGCCGAAAATATATTGGTGGAACGGCAGCCAGACGCCGTTCCAGATCGGCTGGGGATTCATCGCCCAGCGCTGCGCCAGCGCCATGCGGGCGAACTCGTCGGCGGTGAGGGCGCTGAAGCCGCTGTGGAGCAGGTGGAGCTGGAGGAGGTTCCGCGCCAGGACGATCAGCGCCAGCGCGCCCCAGCCGATCCGCGCGGCGCGCCGGTCGCTGGCGGGGCGCTCATGCGTGACGGGTGCGGGGCTGGCGGGTCTGGGCTGGTTCATGGGATTCTCGCTCCTTGCTGGGTGGTGCCGCCGGGGATGATACCACAGCGCCTGCGGCCGCCAGCAGCGCGAAGCCCCTCCAAGCGGAGGGGCTTCGCAGCGTTTGGGGCAATGACAGGCTTAGTCGCGGCTGAAGCCGCCGCCGCGCGGGCCGTTGCCGCCGCCGTTGCGCGGGCCGCGATCGCCA
>DASWWB010000643.1:0-4465 GCA_036406115.1 Herpetosiphonaceae bacterium | reverse complement strand
GGCGACACCGCCGCCGAGGCGGCCTACGCCGCCCCCCGCACCGCCGCCGAGCGCACGCTCGCCGCGATCTGGGCCGAGGTGCTGAAGCGGGACGCGATCGGCATCCACGACAATTTCTTCGAGCTGGGCGGCCACTCGCTGCTCGCCACCCAGGTCATCGCCCGGCTCCGCGCCACCGTTGCGCGCGATATCCCGCTGCGCCGCCTGTTCGAGTACCCGACCGTCGCCGAGCTAGCGGCCCTGATGGATGAGCAGCCGGCGGCCAGCGCGCCGCAGCCCATCCCCCTCGCCAGCCGCGACCAGCCCCTGCCCCTCTCGTTCAGCCAGCAGCGGCTTTGGTTCCTGGATCAGCTGGAGCCCGGCAGCCCGGCCTACCATGTCGGCCTGACCTTCGATCTGCGCGGCCCGCTGGCGGAGGCTGATCTCGCCGCCGCGCTGGGGGATGTCGCGGCGCGCCAGGAAAGCCTGCGCACCAGCTTCCCCGTCGCCGGCGGCGAGCCGCAGCAGCGCATCGCGGCGCAGATCGAACTGCCCCTCAGCGTCAGCGATCTCAGCGCGCAGGCGCCTGACGCGGCGGACCTGGAGGCGCGGATCCGCGCCTTCAGCAACCAGCCCTTCGATCTGGCCGCCGGCCCGCTGTTCCGCGTGGCGCTGCTGAAGCTCGCCCCCGACCTGCACCGGCTCGCGGTGGTGTTCCATCACATAATCGCCGACGTGTGGTCGTGCGGCGTCTTCATGCAGGATCTCGGCGCGGCCTACGCGGCCCGGGTGAGCGGCCAGCCGCTCCGGCTCCCGCCGCTGGCGGCCCACTACGCCGACATCGCGGTCTGGCAGCGCGGGTGGCTGCGGGGCGAGGCCCGGGAGCAGCAGCTGGCCTACTGGCGGACGGCGCTGGCCGGCCCGCCGCCCGCCCTCAATCTGCCCACCGACCGGCCGCGCCCCGACGTGCAGACCAGCGCCGGCGCCGCCCTGACAGCAGCGCTCCCCTCCGCGCTGACCGGCGCCGTCGCCGCGCTGGCCCAGCGCGAGGGCGTCACGCCGTACATGGTCTTGCTGGCCGCCTTCCAGATTGTCCTGAGCCGCTACAGCGGGCAGCGCGAGTTTCTGATCGGCAGCCCGATCGCCAATCGCACCCGGCCGGAGCTGGAGCCACTGATCGGCTGCTTCATTAATACGCTGGTCCTGCGCGCCGATCTGCGCGGCCAGCCGACCGGCCGCGAGCTGCTCCGCCGCGTCCGCGAAACGGCGCTCGGCGCCTTCTCGCACCAGGACCTGCCCTTCGAGACCCTGGTCGACGATCTCCAGCCCGAGCGCGACCTCAGCCGGCCGCCGCTGTTCCAGGTCCTGTTCAACCTGCATAACGCGCCGCCGGTCGCCCCGGCCATGGGCCAGCTGGCGCTGGAGCCGCTCCTGATCCACAACGGGACGGCCAAAGTCGATCTCACCCTGACCCTGATGGAGGACGGCCCGGGGCTGCGCGCGGTCCTCGAATACAACCGCGACCTGTTCGACGCCGTCACCGTCGCGCGGCTGTTCGGCCACTACCAGGCCCTGCTGGAACAGCTTGTCGCCAATCCCGGCGCGCCGGTCGACGCGCTGGCGATGCTGGGCGAGGATGAGCACAGCCGGCTGCTGGCGGCCGGCGTCGCCGCCCCGACCGCCGCGCCCGACCAGCCGCTGCCCAGGCTGTTCGCGCACCAGGCCCGCCGCACACCCGACGCAGTGGCGGTGCTCGGCGGCGGGGCCCAGCTGACCTACGCCGAGCTGGACGCCCGCGCCAATCAGCTGGCGGGGCATCTGCGCGAGCTGGGCTGCGCCGCCGAAACGCGGATCGGCGTCTGCCTTGAGCGCACGCCCGCCCTGCTCGTCACGCTCCTCGCGGTCCACAAGGCCGGCGGCGCCTACGTCCCGCTCGACCCGGCCTTCCCCGCCGAGCGGCTGGCCTACATGCTCCAAGACAGCGCGGTGCGCATCCTGATCACCCAGACCAGCCTGCGCGACGGGCTGCCGGCCCACCAGGCGGCGACCGTCTGCCTGGACAGCGAGTGGCCGGCGATCAGCCGCCAGCCCGCCGCGTTCGCCGGGGGCGAGGTCGGGCTCGATCAGCTTGCCTATGTGATCTACACCTCGGGCTCGACCGGCACGCCGAAAGGCGTCGAGGTGCCGCATCGCAGCGTGGCCAACTTCCTGGCCAGCATGGCCGCGGAGCCGGGCATGGCGGCGGGCGACACGCTGCTGGCGGTCACGACGCTGGCCTTCGACATCGCGGTGCTGGAGCTGTTCCTGCCGCTGACCGTCGGCGCCCGCGTGGCGCTCGTCAGCCGCGAGACCGCCGCCGACGGCCAGTTGCTCGCCCAGGCCCTGAGCGACCACCGCCCGACGATCATGCAGGCGACGCCGACGACCTGGCGCTTGCTCTTTGCCGCCGGCTGGGCTGGCGATCCCGATCTGACCGTGCTGTGCGGCGGCGAGGCGCTGCCGCCGGATCTCGCCATCGCGCTGGCCGCGACCTGCCGGGCGCTGTGGAATGTCTATGGCCCGACGGAGACGACCGTCTGGTCCGCGGCGAGCCGCATCGCGCCGGGGGGCGGGCCGATTAGCCTCGGGCGGCCGATCGCCAACACCCGGCTGTATGTGGTTGATCCGGCGGGCCAGCTCGCGCCCGTCGGCGTTCCCGGCGAGCTATGCATCGGTGGCACGGGCGTGGTGCGTGGCTACCATCGCCGCCCTGGGCTCACCGCCGACCGCTTCACGCCCGATCGCTGGGCGGCCGAGCCGGGCAGCCGGCTCTACCGCACCGGCGACCTGGCGCGCTGGCGGGCCGACGGCAGCCTCGAATATCTGGGGCGCCTCGACCATCAGGTCAAGATTCGCGGCTACCGCATCGAGCTGGGCGAGATCGAGGCCGCGCTCCAGCAGCAGCCGGGGGTGAGCCAGAGCGTGGTCATCGCCCATGGCGACGGCGCCGGCGACCAGCGCCTGGTCGCCTATGTCGCGCCGGAAACCATCGACGCCGACCAGCTGCGGCGCGGGCTCCAGGACCGGCTGCCGCAGTACATGGTGCCGGCGATCATCATGCCCCTGCCAGCGCTACCGCTGCTGCCCAACGGCAAACTGAACCGGCGCGCGCTGCCGGCCCCGCAGGCCGTGCGCAGCTTCGGCGCGCTGGTGGCGCCGCGCACGCCGGTCGAGGCCGAGCTGGCGGCCATCTGGCGCGACGTGCTGGGGATCGAGCAGCTCGGCATCCACGACAACTTCTTCGAGCTCGGCGGCCACTCGCTCCTCGCCACCAGGGTGGTCAGCAGAATCCGCGCAGTCTTCGGTCGCGATGTGGCGCTGCGCAGCTTGTTCGAGGCCCAGACCATTGAGCGGCTGGCAACGGCGCTCGAGGCCAGTCAGGCTGCCGATCGAGCGCCGATCGCTCCCGCGGATCGGTCCCGGCCGCTGCCGTTGTCGTTCAGCCAACAGCGGCTCTGGTTCCTGCATCAGCTGGATGACACCGGACGCCTCCATACGATCCCGCTCGCCTATCAGCTGCGCGGCCCGCTCGATGTGGCGGCGCTGAGCGCGAGCCTGGACTTTGTTGTGACACGCCATGAATCACTGCGTACCCGGATCGACCTGATCAACAATCTGCCGTACCAGCGGGTCGAGCCATCCGTTCCCTCGGCCCTGCGTGTCCGCGACTGCGCGCCAGGCGAGGTCGCAGCACAGCTGGCCAACCTGACGCGCCAGCCCTTCGATCTTGCCAACGCGCCGCTCTTCCGGGCCACGCTGCTACGCATCGGCCCCGACCTCCACTATCTGGCACTCTCGATGCACCACATTATCTTCGACGAGTGGTCGGCCGGCGTGTTCATGCGCGAGCTCACCGCCGCCTACGCCGCCTTGGCAGCGGGCGGCCAGCCCGACCATGCGCCGCTGGCGATCCAGTACGCCGACGCGGCGGTCTGGCAGCGCCGGCAGCTCGAAACAGGGCTGCGCGAGCAGCAGCTGGCCTACTGGCGGACGCAGCTGGCCGGCCCGCTGCCGGTCCTCAATCTGCCCACTGATCGGCCGCGCGGCGCGGTGTCCAGCGGCGTCGGCGGCGCCGTCACCCGCCGGTTGCCGGCGGCGCTCGCCAGCCAGGTGGCGGCACTGGCGCAGCGGGAGGGGGTGACGCCGTACATGGTGCTGCTGGCGGTGTATCAGCTGGCGCTGAGCCGCTACAGCGGGCAGCGGGAGTTTTTGATCGGCAGCCCGATCGCCAACCGCACCCGGCCGGAGCTGGAGCCCTTGATCGGCTGCTTCATCAATACGCTGGTCCTGCGCGCCGACCTCCGCGGCCAGCCCTCCGGCCGCGAGCTGCTCCGCCGCGTCCGCGAAACGGCGCTCGGCGCCTTCTCGCACCAGGATTTGCCCTTCGAGGCCCTCGTCGACGAGCTCAACCCCGAGCGCGATCTCTCCCGCACCGCCCTCTTCCAGG
>DASWWB010000642.1:0-2615 GCA_036406115.1 Herpetosiphonaceae bacterium | reverse complement strand
CCTGCTCCGATCTCGATTTCTTCGTCATCGCCCGGCCGGGCGCCAAGCGGCGCTTTTTGGACAATCTTGACTGGCTCGCGGCCCCGGCGCCGCTGGATTTCGTTTTCCGCAACACCGCCGACGGCTGCAAAGCGCTGGCCGCCGACGGCGCGTTCTACGAGTTCGCGGTCTTCGAGCCGGCCGAGCTAGCGGCGATCCCGTTCGCCGAGGGGCGGATTGTCTGGGCGGCGCCCGACGCCGATCCGGCGCTCGCCAGCCCGTCCCGCCCCGCCGCCGCGCCCGCGCCGCCGTCGCGCGAGTGGCTGCTCGGCGAGGCGCTGACGAATCTGTATGTCGGCCTGCAACGGCTGCGGCGCGGCGAACTGCTGTCGGCGGCCCGCTTCATCCAGGGCTACGCGCTGGATCGCGTCCTGGAGCTGATGGAACAGGATGCGCCCGCCGCGGCTGCCGGGCGCGATCCCTTCGCCCCGGATCGGCGCTGCGAGGAGCGGCTGCCCGAGCTGGCCGCCGAGCTGCCCGCCTTCGCCCAGGGCTACGCCCGCAGCCGCGAGTCGGCCATTGCGCTTCTGGAATTTCTGGAGCGCCGCTTCACGGTCGAGCCGGCCATGGCCCGCGCCATCCGGGCGCTCGGCTAGGCGCCGGCGGATTGCCTGCCAGGAGACACGCATGACGGAGCGGATCCGCCCGCTACATGGCCGGATCATGCGCGCCGCCGCCAACGATCATCCGCCCGCCGCACAGCGTCGTTGCTGCGCTGTGCGGCGGCCTGCGAGCGGGCAAGATTGGCCTGGCGTGACGGTCCTGAATCGCCGCTGCGAGCACATCAGTACTTTGCTCCTAACGAAAAAATAGGCCGGCGTGTACGGGATTTGTTCATGCCGCGCTGCTACGATTCATGGTGATAGAAGCGGGTGGGTTCCGTCGCCGGCCAGGCGCCGGCAACGCTACATAGCGGCCCCTGGCGTCCCAAACGGGACGCCGGGGGCCGCCCGTCTGCGCCCGCTGTGCTATACTCCTGCCGGCGCCGCCCCGGACCTGTCGGGCGCGGCCCGAGGAGACGCGAGCCATGGCCCCTGCGCCGCTGCCCCTGTGGCGGGTCGCCGCCCCGTTTGTCGCCCTGCTGGTGCTGATCCTTGTCTGCCGGCTGCGGCCTGTCCCGCTGCTCCAGGCGGTGCTGCGGGTCTGCCTGGCCTTTGTCGGCTACGGCATGCTCCAGGATCAGATCAGCGCCCGGCTGTGCCCCGAATACTTCACCATCGGCCATCCGCCTGTCCCCGGCCTCGCCGATCCCACGCTGCTGGGGCTGGTCTGGGGCGTGCTGGGCGGGCTGCCTGGCGGGATCGTCCTGGGCGTGCTGGCGGCGCTCGCGGCGCGGAGCGGGCCATGGCCGCCGCTTGAGGCTCCCGCGCTGCGCCGGCCTTTGCTGCTGCTGGTCGGCGTCCTCGCAGCCGGCACACTGATCGCCGGCGGCAGCGCGGCCTACAACGCCGCCGTGATCGATATCGCGCTGGGCGAGCCCTGGGCGGCGCTGATCCCGCCCGAGCGCCAGCGCCCGTTTTTCATCGTCGCCAGCGCCCATTTCGGCACCTACCTGAGCGGCGCGCTCGGCGGGCTGGGGCTGCTCGGCTGGATCGCGGCGACTCGGCGCGCCGCAGCGAAAGGAGCGCGCGATGGGGCCGCTGGCGGGGATTAGGATTATCGAGCTGGCGGGACTCGGCCCCGCGCCGTTTTGCGCGATGCTGCTGGCCGACATGGGCGCCGAGGTGCTGCGGGTCGAGCGCCCCGGCGGCGGCGGCCCGCTCGGCCCGCTCGGCGACCGGCTGCTGACGCGCGGTCGGCGTTCCGTCGCGCTGGATCTCAAGCAGCCGGCGGCTATCGACGCGCTGCTGGGCCTGATCGAAGGCTGCGACGGGCTGATCGAAGGCTTCCGGCCCGGCGTGATGGAGCGGCTCGGCCTCGGGCCCGCCGACTGCCTGGCCCGCAACGGGCGCCTGGTCTACGGCAGGATGACCGGCTGGGGGCAGGACGGGCCGCTCGCCGCCGCCCCCGGCCACGATATCAACTACATCGCGCTGTCCGGCGCCCTGCACGCGATCGGCGGCCCCGGGGCGCCGGCGATCCCGCTCAACCTGGTCGGCGATTTCGGCGGCGGCGGGCTGCTGCTGGCCTTCGGGATGGTCTGCGCGCTGCTGGAGGCGCGCGGCTCCGGGCGCGGCCAGGTGGTCGACGCGGCCATGACCGACGGCGCGGCCCTGCTGATGACGATGATCTACCAGCTCAAGGGGCTGGGCGCCTGGACCGGCGGGCGCGGTGCCAATCTGCTCGACGGCGGCGCCCACTTCTACGGCCCCTACGCCTGCGCCGACGGCCGCTGGCTGGCGGTCGGGGCGCTGGAGCCGGCCTTCTACGCCGCGCTGCTGGAGCGGGCCGGCATCGACGATCCGGCGCTGGCCGCGCAGTGGCCGCCCGCCGACTGGCCGGCGCAGAGGGCGCGCCTGGCCGAGATTTTCCGCGCCCGGCCCCGCGACGAGTGGTGCGCGCTGCTCGCCGGCAGCGATGCCTGCGTCACCCCGGTGCTGGACCTGGACGAGGCGCCGGCCCATGCCCACAACCAG
>DASWWB010000641.1:0-10842 GCA_036406115.1 Herpetosiphonaceae bacterium | reverse complement strand
GGCGGCCTCGATCGAGCGGGCGACCGCTGGCAGCAGGCCGGCCCAGGCGCCGCCGTCGGTGGTGTGGCTGGCGACGATCGCGACCCGCGAGCCGCTCGGCGCCGGCAGGGCGGCCAGGGTCGGCGCGCTGGAGTCGCCGTTGTAGGCCCAGCCGATCATGCGGCCCAGCAGCAGCCAGGCGCCCGCCGAGTTCGTGTGGGCGCCGCCCATGGCCCAGTTGTCCCAGATCGTCCAGTCATCTTCGCTGTCGCCGCGCAGCTCCAGGTCGTAGGAGGCGAGGACGACCCGGCCGGCGTTGAAGGGCGCGCGGATGATCGTCGCCCGGTTGGCCGAATCTTTGGCGACGATCGTCGCGCCGCTGGCCACTGAGAAATAGCCGCCGCCGTAGGACTGCCAGGCCTGCTGCGTGCCGCTGCCGAAGGTCGCGTCGGCGATGGTCAGGGTCTGCTTGCCGATGGCGTTGGTGACGTTGGAGTAGCTGCCGGCATACACATCGAGCGTGCCGCCGTTGGCCGAGGCGAAGAAGGCGCCCGCCTCCAGGCCGACCATGCCGCCGCCGCTGTTGAGATAGGCGCGGATGGCGTTCTGGGCCGGGATGCCGCCCAGGGCGTCGCCGTCGTCCGAGTAGTGGCCGGCGCAGCAGCGCTTGCCATCCTCGCCCGCCGGCAGGATGAAGACATCGAAGTTGGCTTTGGTCAGCCGGCCCTGGAGGATGTCCGAGCGGGTGATCGCCAGCGGCGTGTGGCCCAGCGCCGACACGGCGCGGAACAGGGCGAGGATTTTGTCGGATTCGGCGCCGGTGCCGCTGTAGATGCCGATTTTCAGGCCGGTCGGCGCGGCCTGGGCCGGCTGGGCGGCGCCGAAAAACGAGGCGAGCAGGGTGATGGCGATCAGGAGACTGGCGAGGCGTGCTTTCATCGATCGTGCCCTCAGGACTTCAAGGTGCTGCTGAATTGCAGGGCGGCTTGTTCCGCTTAAAAGTTGGGATAGCGTTAGTCTACGGTAACGACTGGCCGCTCACAATAGGAAGCGGATACTTGCTTCGCCCGCGCCAGGGGGGCGTGCGACCCGCCCCCGCAGGCCCGGAAGTACTAGTCTCAGCTATCGGCTGTCACATCTTAGCTGTCAATGGGTTGGATGGGCTTGCTTGTCGCTTGAATTGGGAACGCTCCCAATAATGAATCGCCCGATATTGGCGTGGATTCGCCTGATTCCGGCGCCATGAAGCGCTTGACAAACGCCAAGATTGCGATTAAGATAATCTTAACTAATGTGAGAGCGCTCCCAAAACCATCACTGCTCTTTCACCGCCGCCCCGACGCCTCCCGTGCGCTCAGCACCCCGGACCGAGCCCTGGTCCGGCGAAAGGAGGCTTTTCTCGCGCGACAGCTGGCTCTTTCCCGCGCCGCCACGGCGACAGTGGGCGGCGGATCGATATCACCGTGCTTGATATGCGAAGGAGTGTGCAGTGATGGTTTCCGGCTCCCGGAAGGCCCTGGCGCGATTGAGCGCCGTATGCCTGCCCCTGATCATCGTCCTCAGCCTGGCGCTGCGGACAGCCCCGACCACCCAAGCCGCCGGCGCCTTCAACTACGGCGAGGCGCTGCAAAAATCCCTCTTTTTCTACGAAGCCCAGCAAGCCGGCCGCAAGCCCGCCTGGAACCGCGTCGGCTGGCGCGGCGACTCGGTGCTGGCCGACGGCGCCGATGTCGGGCTTGACCTGAGCGGCGGCTGGTTCGACGCCGGCGACCACGTCAAGTTCGGCTTCCCGATGGCCGCCTCGGCGACGATGCTGGCCTGGGGCGCTGTCGAATACCGCGCCGCCTACGCCGCGAGCGGCCAGCTCGACGAGCTGAGCCGCAATCTGCGCTTTGTCAACGATTATTTCATCAAAGCCCATCCCTCGCCCAACGTGCTGTACGGCCAGATCGGCATCGGCGGCAAGGACCACGCCTGGTGGGGCCCGGCCGAGGTGCTGCACCTGGACGACCAGGCCGGCCAGCGCCCGTCCTATAAAATTGACGCGACCTGCGGCGGCTCGGATCTGGCAGGCGAGACGGCGGCGGCGATGGCGGCCTCGTCGCTGGTCTTCCGGCCGACCGACGCGGCCTACGCCGACACGCTGGTCAGCCACGCCCGCCAGCTCTACGCCTTCGCCGACACAGTGCGCGGCAAATACAGCGACTGCATCACCGACGCCTCCGCCTTCTACAACTCGTGGAGCGGCTACAACGACGAGCTGGTCTGGGGCGCGATCTGGCTCTACCGCGCCACCGGCGAGGCGGCCTACCTGAGCAAGGCCGAGGCCTACTACGCCAATCTCGGCACCGAGCCGCAGAGCACCACCAAATCCTACAAGTGGACCCACGCCTGGGACGACAAGTCCTACGGTTCGTACGTGCTGCTGGCCAAGCTGACCGGCAACGCGACCTACAAAGCCGACGCCGAGCGCTGGCTGGACTACTGGACCGTCGGCGTGAACGGCGAGCGGGTCACCTATTCGGCGGGCGGCCTGGCACAGCTCGACACCTGGGGCGCGCTGCGCTACGCCGCCAACACCTCGTTCATCGCGCTGGTCTACGCCGACTCGATCACCGACGCGACGCGCAAAGCCCGCTACCATGACTTCGCGGTGCGCCAGATCGACTATATGCTGGGCGACAATCCGCGCAACAGCTCCTATGTGGTCGGCTTCGGCGCCAATTCGCCGCGCAACGTCCACCACCGCACCGCCCACGGCTCGTGGAGCGACAGCATCAGCTCGCCGGTCAACCAGCGCCACATCCTCTACGGCGCGCTGGTCGGCGGCCCCGGCCGGGGCAGCGGCGACGCCTACACCGACAGCCGCACCGACTACGTGGCCAACGAGGTCGCGACCGACTACAACAGCGGCTTCAGCGGCGCGCTGGCCCGGCTGTACCAGGAGTTCGGCGGCGAGCCGCTCGCGACATTCCCGGTCGCCGAGACGCCCGAGGACGAGTTTTTCGTCGAGGCCAAGGTCAACGCCTCCGGCCCGCGCTTCGTCGAGATCAGCGGCGTGCTCAACAACCAGAGCGCCTGGCCGGCCCGCAATAGCAATCGATTGTCCTATCGCTACTTCGTCGATCTGAGCGAGGTCTTCGCCGCCGGCTACTCGCTGGCCAACCTGACCGTCTCGACCGCCTACAACCAGGGCTCCGGCGTCTCGCCGCTGCGGCTGTGGGCCGGCAACATCTACTATGTCGAGATCAGCTTCAGCGGCGTCAACATCTATCCCGGCGGCCAGTCCGAGTCGCGCAAAGAGGTGCAGTTCCGCATCTCGCTGCCGACCAACACCAACGCCGCCGAGTGGTCCAATGCCAACGACTGGTCGTTCAGCGGCCTGGGCGGCGCCGACCGCGTCAAGACCCGCCGCATCCCCGTCTACGACAACGGCGCCAAGGTCTTCGGCGACGAGCCCGGCGGCACCCCGCCCACGCCGACCAATACGCCGACGACCGGCCCGACCAGCACGCCGACCAATACGCCCACCACCGGTCCGACCAACACGCCGGCGCCGCCGACCAGCACGCCGACGACCGGCCCGACCAGCACGCCGGTGCCGCCGACCAGCACGCCGACGACCGGCCCCACGGCGACGCCGACCCGCACGCCGCTTCCGCCGACCGCCACGCCGACGCCGCAGCCCGGCGGCTGCCTGGTGACCTACGCCATCCCCAACCAGTGGGGCGACGGCTTCCTCGGCGATGTGACGGTCAAGAACAACGGGGCGTCGATCAATGGCTGGACGCTGACCTGGACCTTCGCCGGCAACCAGCGCATCACCAATCTCTGGAACGGCGTGGTGACCCAGACCGGCCAGAGCGTGAGCGTGGCCAACGCCGGCTGGAACGGCGCGATCGCCAGCGGCGGCAGCGTCAATTTCGGCTTCCAGGCGAGCTTCAGCGGCGCCAACGCCAAGCCGGCCGCCTTCAAGCTGAATGGCGTGAGCTGCGCCGTGGCGCCGTAAATTCGCAACATTGGCGGGGCGGCGCGACCCATCCCCGGGCGCCGCCCCGAACGCACGAGGTCTGGCAGCCCGTGCGGCACGGCCCGGCGGCGGGAGCGGCCCACGCTCCCGCCCCGGCGCGAGATCGACGGATCTCGCAAAGTCTGGCACTGGATCGCGGCTGGCGCCGATGCCCGCCCTCGTTCCGCCCAGCATCGCATGACACCGGCGTCGGCCGCTCTGTGAGGAGCATCCCATGTTCATATCTCGACGGATTGCGGGCGCGCGAAGCCTGTTGCTCGTGCTGCTCTGCGGATTGGTGCTGCCCGCTGCCATGGGCGGCAACGCGCGGATCGCGGCCGCCGCCGGCTGCGAAGTGGTCTATGCGATCCCCAACCAGTGGGGCGACGGCTTTCTGGGCGATGTGACGATCAAAAACACGGGGACGGCGATCAACGGCTGGACGCTGGCCTGGACCTTCGCCGGCAATCAGCGCATCACCAACCTGTGGAACGGCGTGGTGACCCAAAGCGGCCAGAGCGTGAGCGTGGCCAATGCCGGCTGGAACGGGACGATCGCCAGCGGCGGCAGCGTCAATTTCGGCTTCCAGGCGAGCTTCAGCGGCGTCAACGCCAAGCCGACCGCCTTCACGCTCAACGGCGTGGCCTGCGGCGGCAATCCGCCCACGCCGACGGCGACCGCCACCAACACGGCGACGACCGGCCCCACGACGCCGCCGACCGCCACCAGCACCCGCACGCCGACGGCGACCGCCACCGGCACGGCGACGACCGGCCCCACGGCGACGGCGACGCGCACGCCGACGAACACGCCGACCACCGGCCCGACCAATACCCCGACCACCGGCCCGACCGCCACGCCGACCCTGCCGCCGACCGACGGCGAGTACACGCGGCGCTTCCTCGAGCTGTACGCCGAGCTGAAAGACCCGGCCAACGGCTACTTCAGCCCGCAGGGCATTCCCTACCACTCGATCGAGACCCTGATCGTCGAGGCGCCGGACTACGGCCACGAGACGACCTCCGAGGCCTACAGCTACTGGCTGTGGCTGGAGGCGATGTACGGCCGCGTCACCCGCAACTGGCAGCCGCTGGCCGACGCTTGGGCCAACATGGAGCGCTACATCATCCCGACGACCCAGGACCAGCCGACCAACAGCTTCTACGCGCCGGCCCGCCCGGCGACCTACGCCGGCGAGTACGAGCTGCCCAGCGGCTACCCGGCCCAGCTCAACTCCGGCGTGTCGGTCGGCCAGGATCCGCTGGGCGCCGAGCTGCGCTTCGCCTACGGCACCGGCGATGTGTACGGCATGCACTGGCTGCTGGACGTGGACAACTGGTACGGCTACGGCCGGCGCGGCGATGGCACCAGCGCCCCGTCCTACATCAACACCTTCCAGCGCGGCGCCCAGGAGTCGGTCTGGGAGACCGTCCCGCACCCGTCGTGGGAGAATTTCGGCGCGGGCGGGCGCAACGGCTTCCTCGATCTCTTTACCGGCGACAGCACCTACGCCCGCCAGTGGCGCTACACCAACGCGCCGGACGCCGACGCCCGGGCGGTGCAGGCGCTCTACTGGGCCAAGGTCTGGGCCGACGCCCAGGGCGGCTCGCCGATCGTCAACGGGCTGGTCGCCAAGGCCGCCAAGATGGGTGACTTCCTGCGCTACGCCATGTTCGACAAATACTTCAAGAAGATCGGCTGCACGAGCCTGAGCTGCCCCGCCGGCACCGGCTACGACAGCGCCCACTATCTGCTCTCGTGGTACTACGCCTGGGGCGGCGCCACCGACACCTCGGCGGGCTGGGCCTGGCGCATCGGCTCCAGCCACAATCACTTCGGCTACCAGAACCCGATGGCGGCCTGGGTGCTGAGCGCCAACGCCAGCTTCAAGCCGGCCTCGCCCAACGCCGCCCGCGACTGGAACACCAGCCTGCGCCGCCAGCTTGAGTTCTACCGCTGGCTCCAGTCGGCCGACGGGGCGATCGCCGGCGGGGCCACCAACTCCTGGCTCGGCCGCTACGAGGCGCCGCCCGCCGGCACCAGCACCTTCTACGGCATGGCCTACGATGAGAAGCCGGTCTACCACGATCCCGCCAGCAACACCTGGTTCGGCTTCCAGGCCTGGTCGATGGAGCGGGTCGCGGAGTACTACTTCGCCACCGGCGACGCGCTGGCCCGCTCGGTCCTCGACAAGTGGGTCGCCTGGGCCTCGGCCAACACGACGCTCAACGCCGACGGCACCTACTCCATCCCCTCGACCCTGGCCTGGAGCGGCCAGCCCGACACCTGGAACGCCGCCAGCCCCGGCCCCAACGCCAGCCTGCGCGTCAGCGTGGTCGATACGACCCAGGACGTGGGTGTCGCCGCCGCGTTCGCCAAAACCCTGATGTACTACAGCGCCGGCACCAAGAAGTACGGCACCCAGCACGTCGCCTCGCAGACCCTCGCCAAGCAGCTGATCGACCGCATGTGGGCCAGCTACCGCGATCCGCAGGGCGTGGCCAACCCCGAAGTGCGCAAGGACTACAGCCGCTTCAACGATCCGGTCTACGTGCCGACGGGCTGGACCGGCCGCATGGCTAACGGCGACCCGATCAACAACAGCTCGACGTTCCTCAGCATTCGCACCAAGTACCGCAGCGACCCGGCCTTCCCCAAGGTCCAGAGCTACCTGGCCGGCGGCCCGGCGCCGACCTTCACCTACCACCGCTTCTGGGCGCAGGCCGACATCGCGCTGGCCTACGCCGAGTACGACCACCTGTTCCGCTAGCGCGGCAGGCTGATTGATCAAGCGGGGCGGGCGGCTGAAGTGCCGCCCGCCCCGCTTTTTGCCGCCCGCCGCCTGTTGGCTAGGCCGGCTGGGCGGCCAGCCGGACGCGGATCCACTCGATCACGGCGTCGAGGCCGGTGTCGTTCTTGAGATTGGTGAAGACGAACGGCAGGCCGGGGCGCTGGGCGGTGGCGTCGCGGCGCATCACGTCGAGCGAGGCGCCCACCAGCGGCGCCAGGTCGATCTTGTTGATCACCAGCAGATCGGAGCGCTTGATGCCGGGGCCGCCCTTGCGCGGGATCTTGTCGCCGCCCGCCACATCGATCACATAGATCCAGTGGTCGACCAGCTCGGGGCTGAACGAGGCGGCCAGATTGTCGCCGCCGCTTTCGACGAAGACCAGCTCCAGGTCGCCCAGGTTCGCGGTCAGCTCGGCGATCGCCTCCAGGTTCATCGAGGCGTCGTCGCGGATGGCCGAGTGCGGGCAGCCGCCGGTCTCGACGCCGCGGACCCGGGCGGCGGGCAGCACGCCCTGGCGCAGCAGGAACTCGGCGTCCTCCCTGGTGTAGATGTCGTTGGTCACCACCGCCAGCGAGCATTCGCCGTGCAGGTAGCGGCTCAGGCGGTCGAGCAGGGCGGTCTTGCCGCTGCCGACCGGCCCGGCGATGCCGATCCGGAGCGGGATTCGTGCAGCCATGGGATGATCTCCTCCACGTGTGCGCAAGCCAATCAAAACAGAAAATAGCGCTGGGCCAGCGGCAGCGTCGCCGCCGGCTCGCAGGCGAGCAGCTCGCCGTCGGCCCGGACCTCGTAGGTTTCGGGATCGACCTCGATCCGCGGCGTGGCGCTGTTGCGGACCATATCGCGTTTGCCGACGGCCCGGCAGCCGGCGACCGGCGCCGTCGGCTTGGCCAGCCCCAGCCGCGCGCCGAGCCCGGCCTCGTGGGACGCCCGCGAGACGAACGTCAGGCTGGTGGCGCCGACCGCCCCGCCGAACGCGCCGAACATCGGCCGGTAGAGCGCCGGCTGCGGCGTCGGGATCGAGGCGTTGGCGTCGCCCATCACGCTCCAGGCGATCAGGCCGCCCTTGAGCACGATCTCGGGTTTGACGCCGAACATGGCCGGCTTCCACAGCACCAGGTCCGCCAGCTTGCCGGGCTCGATCGACCCGACATGGCCGGCGATGCCGTGGGCCAGCGCCGGGTTGATCGTGTACTTGGCGACGTAGCGCTTGACCCGCTCGTTGTCGTTGCGCGCCGAGTCGCCGGCCAGCGGGCCGCGCTGGACCTTCATCTTGTGGGCGGTCTGCCATGTGCGGGCGATCACCTCGCCGACCCGGCCCATGGCCTGCGAGTCGCTGGAGATCATGCTGATCACGCCCAGGTCGTGCAAAATATCTTCGGCGGCGATCGTCTCGGGGCGGATGCGGCTTTCGGCGAAGGCCACGTCCTCCGGCACGTTCGGATTGAGATGGTGGCAGACCATCAGCATGTCCAGGTGCTCGGCGATCGTGTTGACGGTGTAGGGCCGGGTCGGGTTGGTCGACGAGGGCAGGACGTGGGGCTCGGCGGCGATTTTGATGATGTCGGGGGCGTGGCCGCCGCCCGCGCCCTCGGTGTGGTAGGTGTGGATGGTCCTGCCGGCGATCGCCGCGATCGTATCCTCCAGGAAGCCGGCCTCGTTGATCGTGTCGGTGTGGATGGCGACCTGCACGTCGTAGGCGTCGGCGACGGCCAGGCAGCGGTCGATCGCGGCGGGCGTGGTGCCCCAGTCCTCGTGGAGCTTGAGGCCGCAGGCGCCGGCCTCGATCTGGGCGGCGAGCGGGCCATCGGTGCCGGCGTTGCCCTTGCCGAGGAAGCCCAGGTTGACCGGCCAGGCGTCGGCGGCCTGGAGCATGCGGGCCAGGTTCCAGGCGCCGGGCGTGCAGGTCGTGGCGTTGGTGCCGGTCGCCGGGCCGGTGCCGCCGCCCAGCATGGTGGTCACGCCGCTGCCGATCGCCTCGTGGATTTGCTGGGGCGCGATGAAATGGACGTGGCTGTCGATGCCGCCGGCGGTGACGATCAGGTGCTCGCCGGCGATGACCTCGGTGCCGGCGCCGACGATCAGCTCGGGATCGACGCCGGCCATGGTGTCGGGGTTGCCAGCCTTGCCCACTTTGACGATCCTGCCGTTCTTGACGCCGATGTCCCCCTTGACGACGCCCCAGTGGTCGATGATCAGCGCGTTGGTGATGACGAGGTCAAGCGGGTCGGCGGCGCCGCTGCTCTGGCCCATGCCGTCGCGGATGACTTTGCCGCCGCCGAAGGTGATCTCGTCGCCGTAGTGGGCGAAGTCGCGCTCGACCTCGATCAGCAGCTCGGTGTCGGCCAGGCGCACGCGGTCGCCGGCGGTCGGGCCGTAGAGATCGGCGTAGGTCTGGCGCGGGATGCGCAGGCTCATGCTGGCTCCTCCGTGAAGCCGCGCTCGGCGGCGCGGGCGAGGGCGGCGGCGCGGACCGCCTGGTCGTCGAGCGGCCCGTCGACCAGGCCGCTATGGCCGTAGACCCGCCGCGCGCCGGCCAGCGGCACCAGGCTGATCTCCTTGGCGTCGCCGGGCTCGAAGCGCACGGCGGTGCCGGCAGGGATGTTGAGGCGGCGGCCGTAGGCGGCGGCGCGGTCGAAGCGCAGCGCCCGGTTGGTCTCGAAAAAGTGGAAGTGGCTGCCGACCTGGATCGGCCGGTCGCCGGCATGGGTCACGAGCAGCGTGACGGCCTCCCGCCCGGCGTTGGCCTCGATCTCGGCCGCCGGATCATCGAGCAGATATTCGCCTGGATGCATGAGTCTCGCCTCGCGCTAGCGGATCGGATCATGGACCGTGACCAGTTTCGTCCCATCGGGAAAGGTCGCCTCGACCTGGACCTCATGGATCATCTCGGGCACGCCGCCCATCACGTCGTCGGCGGCCAGGATCGTCGCGCCGAACGCCATGACCTCGGCCACGCCCAGGCCGTCGCGGGCCGCCTCCAGCAGCTCGGCGGTGATCAGGGCCACGGCCTCGGGGTAGTTGAGCTTGAGGCCGCGCGCCCGGCGCCGGCGGGCCAGGTCGGCGGCCACCACGATCAGCAATTTCTCCTGCTCGCGCTGGGTCAGATGCATCGCGTCTCCTCCATCAATACAATTTGCGCGGGATGGACAGCGGGCTGCCCCGCAGCTCCTGCTTGGCGATCCGCCAGAACGCCGGCAGCTGATCGGCCAGCGCTCGCTGCGTCGAGGCCAGGCCGCGCACCACCAGGCCGTGGGCGGCGAGCGGGCTGACGCCCCAGACCGCCGCCCCGGGCGCCGTCAGCTCCTGGGCGACCAGCGCCAGCCGCTCGGCCAGCGCCAGCCAGCGGCCCGGCTCCAGCCCGACCTGGCAGATGTGGCAGCTGGCCAGGTAGCCGTAGGGGCCGAAGCGCAGCGGGTCGGCCGGATCGGCGCGGGCCGGCTCCAGCTCCATCCGCTCCAGCGCCAGCGGCCGCTCGCCGGCCCAGATCTCGAAGCTCAGCCCGAGCCGGCGGTAGGCGAAGCGCTCGCCGGCGGCCTCGCGGCCGGGCGCGAGGATTTCCCACCAGCAGAGGCCGGCGCCGTCGTCCAGCTCGACGCGGGTGCGCTGCTCGTAGCTGGCGCCGGCGAAAGGGATGGTCGCGTCGGGCAGGTACTCCAGCAGGCCGCCGGCGGCGACGCGGGCCAGCGTCTCGGCGCTGGCCGTCCGCCCGTCGTGGCTGCGGTAGACGCGGGTGGCGCCGGTCGTGGTCAGCTGGGCCAGCGCCCCGGCCTCGACCGCGATCTCGGTCCTGAGCCGGTCGCCCGCCAGCACGCCGCCGGCGATGTTGTGCAGATGGACCAGCGCGGCGCCGTCCGGGCAGGCGAAGGCGCGGACGATCCGCAGCGGCGGGCGCTGGATCTCGGCGGCGCAGACTGTGCGGCCGAGCCGCGCCGAGCGGCTGAAGCGCAAGGCCAGCTCGCCCCGCATCCGCTCCGCCCCGCGCTCCCGGCGCTCCGCTGGTTCCGTCAACTGACGAACAGCCTGGTGCCGAGGCCGGGATGGCGCATGCTCCCCAGCTCCA
>DASWWB010000640.1:0-10291 GCA_036406115.1 Herpetosiphonaceae bacterium | reverse complement strand
GCCCGAGGGCCAGGCGGCCGGCCAGCCCCCGGCGCATGCCACGCCCGATCGCGGTCGTGGTGAGTTTGAACACGGCTTCCCCGAATTTTAGCACAAGGTTGCCGACAAAACCATCGGCGACCACGACGTCGGCGGCGTCGTTGATCAGCATATCCTTGGGCTCGATGTTGCCGACGAAGTTGACGGCGGCCTCGCCCCCCGCCAGCAGGGCGTGGGCGTCCTGCACCAGCTTGTCGCCCTTGTTGCTCTCCTCGCCGTTGGCCAGCAGCCCGACCCGCGGCTGGGCGATCTGCATGATCCGCTGGGCGTAGATGTGGCCCATCTGGGCGAACTGGACGAGATATTCGGGCTTGCAGTCGGTGGTCGCGCCGGAGTCGACCAGCAGCGTCCAGCCGTTGATCGTGGGGAAGCGGGTGGCGAGGCAGGGCCGCTCGATGCCTTTGATCCGGCCCAGGATAAAGAGGGCGCCGGCCATGGTCGCGCCGCTGTGGCCGGCCGAGACGAAGGCGTCGGCGGCGCCGTCGCGCACCAGGCGCAGGCCGATCGCCACCGGCGAGTTGCGCTTGCGGCGGATGGCCTGGGCCGGGTGCTCGGTCATTTCGATCTGCTCGGGGGCATGGACGACCGGGAGGTCGAGGCCGTCCGTGGCATGGCGCGCCAGCTCGGCCCGGATGGATGGCTCGTCGCCCACCAGGATGATCTGGTCGCCAGAGGCGCGGGCCGCCGCCACCGCCCCGGCGACAGTCGCCGCCGGGGCGTGGTCGCCGCCGCTTGCGTCAAGGACAATCCGCATGGGCACCTCCAGATACAAAAACTGCTGCTGGATATGGTAGCGCCCTGCGCGGATTTCGGCAACTAGGCCTGGCCGCTCCGCCGCGGCTTGCGCGCCAGCCAGAAGATCAGCAGGCCGATACCGAGGACGACCACGAGCGACACTAGTTGGAGCGGCCCGCGCCGCAGGTCCTTGGTCGCCTCTTCGGGCGATTTGCGCCCCGGGCCGCGGGCGGCGTCGTTCTGCTGGCGCCGCACGGTCTGGAGCTCATTGGTCTCGCAGTCGTAGGGCGTGACCCGGTTCGTCATGTCGATGACCGGCTCCACGTCCGGCTGGCTCCGATCGAAGACAAAGGTCGGGTCGACGGTCATCTCGCCCGGCGACATCTCGCCGTAGAACCTGGTGAGATAGGGATAGCTGCCCGCCAGCTCGGCCAGCAGCGGATCCGTCGCCGCGAGGCCGCTCGTCGGCTTGGCGTATTCGATCACCAGGCCCCGCCCCGAACCGCCGGGCGCGTTGTCGATCGCCTTGGCCCGCACGTCCTGGTAGTTGTTGCCGCCGGCCAGGTTGATCACCGCCAGGTCGTTCTTGTTGACCCGCAGGCCGCTCAGATTCTCCGGGCGGGCCTGGGCCGGGCCGAAGATCCAGATGTTGAGCGCCATGTCGGGGGTGGCGGAGACCGACGAAAGCTGCATCGGGATGACGAGCTTGTCGGCCTTGAAGGTGACGCGGATGGGCTGGATGTCCTGGGCGGTCTGGTCGCCGCGCAGGCGCATCGCCACGAACAGCATCTTCTGGTCGGTGTAGAGCTTGAGTTTGGGCTCGATCGCCGGCGTGACCTGGTAGCCGTTGGTCCGCAGCCACTCCGCCACCTCGGCCGGGTTCTCGCCGCCGATCACCGCCGTCTCGTAGGGACCGACCTGGCCCTGCTGGACGACATTGACGCCGCCCGGGGCGCCGGCGCCGACCCCGCCGCCGTCGCGCGGATTGAAGCACTCCGGCGGGCCGGGGAATTTGAACTCAGGCTTGGTCAGCCGGTCCAGCTCGGCGAAGGCCGCCTCATCGGCGACGGCCAGATCGGGTTCGCTAGGGACCGGCAGCAGCCAGGAGAAGGACTCGGCGCTGCCGCTGTAGCTGAGCTGGAGAATGGCCGACACGGTGCCCGCCTGCTCATCGACCGCCAGGATAAAGCGCTCGGCGGATTGGCTGACAGGGGCGTCGGCGGTGAAAAGGCCGCCGCAGGCCGCCGCGACTTGGGCGGACAACAGCAAGCAGAGCAGCGCGCCGCAGAGCGCGCTCCAGAAACGACGCATGGGAAAGCTCCTCATTGAATAGGTCCGCTCCGAATGATATCACGCCGGGCCGGCGGTTGTTGGCGCGATAGTTGCAGGCTCCCGTTCGTTGGCCGCCGTGCCCGGCTGCGGTTGCCGAAGCGCTTAAAACGTCGTACTATATTCTACGATACGCCCTAGTACCACCGCCACCCTTCCAACGGAGTTCACCAGCCCATGTCAGAATCTACCCTCGACCAGCCGGCTGCGTTGCTGGCGCGTCATCGGCAACGCTTGTACCTCCTGGAGCAGCAGGCCGCGACCTACGGGCTGCTGGTGCCGACCCACGTCCAGCTGGAGCTGGCGGCTGTCCGCGATCAGATCGCCGACCTGGAGCGCGCAGTGGCCCCCCAGCCGGTGCCGCCGACGCCGGAGCTGGCCGAGGATGTGGTGCTGATCATCACGGCGGCGGAGGGCGGCTACCTGGCCACGGCCCGCGCCCCGGACGGCTCCTCCTGCCAGTTCCCGTTTGTCGAGCCGTGGAGCGAGGATCGGATCAGCTACCTGCTGTATGTGCTGCGGACCGCCGCCCGCCACACCGCCACCGTGCGCTCCGGCCAGCTCCACAAGGCCGGCATCAACCCCCAGGAGGTCGGCCTCCAGCTCTACCATGCGGTGTTCGGCGCGGAGCTGCTGGCCCTGTACCAGCGGGCGCGCCAGGCCGCCGCCGGGCGGGTGCGGCTGCGATTGCACATCGAGGCGCCGGCGCTGGCCCGCCTGCCCTGGGAGCTGCTGCACGACGGCAGCGATTTCCTCTGCCTGGACCGCGACACGCCGCTGGTGCGCGGGGTGACGGTCCGGCCGCGCCAGGTCGCCGCCGAGCCCGTCCTGCGGGTGCTGGTGATCGGCGGCGTCGCCCGCGACGAGGCGCCGCTGCGCCTCGACGACGAGCTGGCGGTGATCGAGCGCAAGCTCAAGCCGGCCCTGGAGCGCGGCGAGATCCAGCTCCACACGCTGATCGGCTCGAACCTGGAGCGCGATCTGCCCTCGACGCTCGGCAGTTTCCGGCCGCATCTGGTCCATGTCGCCGGCCACGGCGGCCTCGACGGCCTGCGCGTGCCCGACGCCGACGGCCGGACCCGCCAGATTTCGTCGGCCACCCTGCGCATGCTGCTGCGCAATGTCAAGTCGGTCCAGATGGTCGTGCTCAACGGCTGCGAGCTGGCCGCCAACAGCGACACCCAGGCCGGCGTCGCCACCACGCTGGCCCGGGTCGGCATCCCGACGGTCGTCGGCATGCAGTTCGAGATCAGCGACACGGCGGCGATCGCCTTCGCCGAGGGCTTCTACGAGGCGCTGGGCTGGGGCTGGCCCGCCGAGGAGGCGGTGAGCTGGGCGCGCTCGCGCATGACCTACTACGCCCCCGATCCCGATGTGATGGAGTGGGTGACGCCCGCTGTCTACGTGGCCTCCGACGATGTGCGGATCGAGGCCGTGCCCGTCCCAGGC
Organism: Herpetosiphonaceae bacterium; assembly: GCA_036406115.1. GTDB lineage: Bacteria > Chloroflexota > Chloroflexia > Chloroflexales > Herpetosiphonaceae > DASWWB01. The sequence continues at coordinate 6,739 of DASWWB010000640.1, read as the reverse complement.
GCCAGCCCGATCGCGGTCGAGGGCGCCCAGGAGTACACCTACCAGCGCCTGCTGGAGCTGATCTGGCAGAATGAGTTTGTCATCCCGACGGAGCAGGAGCGGCTTGAGAAGATGCGGGATGACCTCGGGATCTCCGCCGAGCGCGCCGCCGCCCTTGAGCGCACGGTCCGCTCGACCCTCGCGGCGATCGCCCTCGGCGCCGCCCAGCAGGCCCAGGCCGACGGCGACGTGGAGGAGGCCCGCTCCAAGTACCGCCGCACGCTGGTGCTGGAGCCCGACAACAGCGTGGCCCTGACGATGATGCGGCGCTGGAACGCCTGGCCCGACTACCTGCGCCCGCTCAGCCGCGAGAACGCCCATCAGCTTGAGGAGTTCTGGCGCCTGCGCAGCCCCGGCAGCATTTTCGCCACCGCCTGGAGCCCCAACGGCCAATACCTGGCGGTCGCCACCGAACGCGGCCTGTCGCTCTACGATATCGACACGCTTCAGATCCAGTTCAAGCTCAGCGGCGCCAGCGCGCTGTACTACAGCGTGGCCTGGAGCCCGGACGGCCGCTACGTCGCCGCCGGCAGCGACAACGGCAAGGTCAGGATCTGGGATCTGACTGACAGCCGCGAGATCGCCTCGCTCCAGGGGCCGGACTCGCACATCCACGGCTTGGAGTTCGGCTCGGGGACGCCGCTCTCGCTCGCCGTCGGCAACCACGAGGGCAATCTCCGGGTCTGGGAGCAGGTGGCCGGCGACCAGCCGTCCTTCCACTCCGGGCCGGTCGATCTCGGCGGCGGCGACAAGCCGATCTACAGCGTGGCCTGGAGCCCCGACGGCACGCTGCTCGCGTTCGGCGGCGCCGATTGCAAGATCCATCTCTGCAATCTGGAGAGCGGCGAGCACGTCCGGCTGGAGGGGCACTTCGACTATGTGCGCCGCGTGGCCTGGAGCCCCGACGGGACCATGCTGGCCTCCAGCTCCGGCGACCAGACCATCTGCCTGTGGGAGTGCGACACGAAGCGCCTCAAAACCCGGCTCACCGGCCATGTCGGATGGGTCCGCGGGCTGGCTTGGACGCCGGACGGCGCCCTGGTGATCTCCGGCGGCTTCGACGAGCAGGTGCGGATCTGGGACAGCGCCAGCTCGGCGTTGCTGCGGGTGCTCAGCGGCCGGGCCGGGATGGTCAACGATCTGAGCATGACGCCCGACGGGCGGGTGCTGGCCTCCGGCTCGTTCGACGGCGTGCTGACGCTCTGGGGCGTGCCGCCCCACAATCCCGCCGATGACGCCGCGCCCTGAGCCGGCCTGGGGCGACAAGGGACGGAGCGCGAACGCGGGGGCGGATCGATGCGATCCGCCCCCGCGCCGGTTCCCCGCTTGGTTGTCGCCGCTTACTTGAAGATCAACGGACCGAACGTCAGCTGGTTGGTGATGGTCAGCTGGGCCTCGCCATAGCTGAATGTGTAGTTGTCGTCGCTGCCGCCGCTGGGGGTGATCGAGTAGGTGCCGGGCGGGCTGGACGGGGTTGCGTTGGTCGTGGCGGTCGGCGGCGTGTCAAGATCGGCGGCGGTGTCGCCCAGGACGAAGCCGCTGTAGTTCAGGGTGAAGACTGGGTCGGGCTGGCCGACCCGCCGGGTCGCGGCGGCGGGCGTGACTGTCAGCGATGCCTTGTCGATGACCACGGTGTAGGCCTCGGTGTCCGGGGCGCCCGCGCCGTTGCTGGCGCTGACGGTGATCGAGAAGCTGCCTGCTTCCTCGGGCGTGCCGGCGATGACGCCGGTCGCCGCCGTCCAGGTCAGGCCGGCGGGCAGCGTGCCGCTCAGCGCGAGGGTCGGGGTGGGCGTGCCGCTCGCGGTGACGGTGTGGCTGTACGGCGCGCCGTAGGTGCCGGCGTCCGGCGCGGCGCTGGTGATGGTCGGCGGGACGCCGGCGTCTTCCTCGCCGCAGATCACCAGCGGCACGTCCATCGGGGTGGTGCCGTCAAGGGCCTCGGCCCACGAGGTGCCGTTGAACTGCCGGGCGTTGCCAGGGCCGAGCGGCACTGTCCAGGGGCCGGAGGCGAGCGAGCCGGTCAGGCCCCACTGCAGCCAGTAGGCGCCGGGCTGCAAGGTGCCGAACGGCCAGTTGATCGTGACCTGCATGATCGGCCGCGTGCTGCCGGTCTGGGCGTTCTCAGCCACGCGGTAGACGCCGGTGAAGCCCGTCGAGGAGATCGGCGGGCTGACCGGGCCGGCGATCACGTTGCCGCCGGCGCCGGGCGGGCCGTCGTACAGCGTCACGGCGCCCACGCCGGTGATGGTGCTGACGGTCGTGGAGCCGGTCTGGTAGGTGAAGAAGGTCGCCTGGGTGGGCGAGAGGGCGTTGGTGAGCGTGAAATTCTCGGCCATCGAGAAGCCGGCGGCGGCGTTGGAGCCGAAGCCGAAGATCGTGCGGCCGGCGCTGACATTGAGCAAGACGCTGGTGTCGGCGCCGCCGGGGCCGTTGCCTGTGTTCGTGACAAACGTGCCGTTGTCGACGACCGGATTCGCGCAGGCGCCGGGCGGGACCGAGCGCGACGGGGACGCTTGCCCCGCGCGGGCCGGGCTTGCGGCCGCTTGGCGCTGGGGCAGGGCGGATAACAGAGCGAGCAGGCCGAAAACGAGCGCGACGCGGGAAAGATTCCGATAGGTGGCATGCGACATAATCGGATCTCCTGTGTTGTGGGATGAACGCCGGGCGACGGGCCGCAGCGCTCCCCGCAGGGCGGCGGGGAGGGGATGCGCTGGCAGCCCCGAACTCGCTAACAGGATGGATGCCAATCGGACGACGAGCCTAGCGAACGGACGAATCTTGCGGGGAACCTTAACGAACTCGCCCCGGCATCGCTGCCGGGGCGGCGGTGGGTGGCATCAAGTTTATATGAAGTTGGCGGCGAACGCCATGCCTAAAATCACCAGCGCCGACAAGCCGATCAGCACCGAGCCGATCGCGCCGGACGCCTGCGGCCAGGGCGGCAGCGCCAGGCTGCGAGGGCGCCGCGCCGGCCCGTCGTCGAGGACGACCCGCTGGCCGCGCCAGTATTGGACTTTCGGCCCGCCGGAGCGCGGCAGATGGGCCAGCCCTGACCTGCCGCGCAGGATTTGCACGCCGGTCCAGAGCAGCCAGCCCGCGATCGCCGCCCCGAGGACGCCGCGCAGGGTGAAGGGCAGCTTCAGGATCTGGGTGCTGATGATGACCGCCACCGCCAGGGTGACAATGCCGGGAATCCAGCTTCGCTCAAAGCGCATCGCGGTTTGCTACTCCTCGCTCAGGTCGAAATACGGCGGCGCGTTGGGGTCGACGGCGTCCGGCGCGACCGGCAGATCAAGCCGGGCGTAGGTCTCGGCCAGCTCGTAGAGCGCCCCCGCCAGCTCCGCCGTGAGGTCGGCGGCCCGGACCCGCCAGGCCCAGTTGCCGCCCAGCCGGCCCGGCATGTTCATGCGGGCGCCGGAGTCCAGGTTCAGCGCGTCTTGCAGCGGGATGACGACGGTGTCGGCGACCGAGGCCTGGAGCGCGCGGATCATATCCCACACGATGCGCTCGTCGCTGGAGTTGAGGTAGCGGCGGGCCAGGTGGCGCTCTTCCTCGGAGGCCGCGTTGTACCAGCCGCGGCTGGTGTCGTTGTCGTGCGAGCCGCTGTAGGCGACGGTGTTGGGCACGTAGTTGTGGGGCAGGAAGGATGATTTGCTGGCGCGCGAGGTGAAGGCGAACTGCAAAATCCGCATGCCGGGCATCTCGAAGCCGTCGCGCAGCGCCTCCACGTCCGGCGTGATCACGCCCAGGTCCTCGGCGATGATCGGCAGGGCGCCCAGCTCGGCCCGCAGCGCGTTGAACAGCTTGGCGCCGGGGCCGCGCCGCCACGCGCCGTTGATCGCCGTCTCCTCGCTCGACGGCACCGCCCAATAGCCGGCGAAGCCGCGGAAATGGTCAAGCCGTACGATGTCGACGGTGCGCAGCGTGGCGACGATCCGCTCGCGCCACCAGGCGAAGCCGTCCCGCTCCAGCTCGTCCCAGCGATAGAGCGGATTGCCCCAGCGCTGGCCGGTGGCCGAGAAGTAGTCCGGCGGCACGCCCGCGATGTCGATCGGGTTGCCGCCTTCATCCAGCAGGAACAGCTCGCGGTTGGCCCACACGTCGGCGCTGTCGTGGGCGACGAAAATCGGCACGTCGCCGATGATCTTGATCCCCTTGCCGTTGGCGTAGGCTTTCAGATCGGCCCACTGGCTGTAAAAGGCCCATTGCAGGAACGTCTGGAACAGCACGTCGTCGGCCAGCTTCTCCCGCCACTCATCCAGCGCCGCCGGCTCGCGCAGCGCGATCTCCGCCGGCCAGGAGACCCAGGACTCGCCGCCGTGGGCGCCTTTGATCGCCATGAACAGCGCGTAGTCGGCGACCCAGTCGCTCTCGGCGTGCTGGAACTCGCGGAACGCATCGCTCAATCCCGCCTGCTTGAAATTCTCGAAGGCCTGGCGCAGCAGCGCGGTCTTGGCCTCGATCACCGGGCCGAAATCGACCTGCTCGGCCGGGAACTCGGGCATGGCGTCCAGGTCCCACTGGGCCAGCAGGTCCTGGCGGGCCAGGTAGTCGGGGCTGATCAGCATGGGGTTGCCCGCGAACGCCGAGAAACACTGGTAGGGCGAGTCGCCGTAGCCGGTCGGGCCGAGCGGCAGGATCTGCCACAGGCGCTGCCCGGCCGCAGCCAGCCAGTCGATGAACTGGTAGGCCTCGACGCCTAAATCGCCGATCCCATAGCGCCCCGGCAGCGAAGTCGGATGGAGCAGGATGCCGCTCGCCCGGTCGAATGTCATAACAAACCCTCCACTAGCGGATCTCCGGAGTTTGCGGCATGATAGCGCGTCCCCAAAAGATGTCAAAAAAAGGCGGCGGCTCCCCGGGGAGCCGCCGCCCTTCAGCCTTACAGCTTGACGGTGCCGGAGTCGCCGGCCTCCTTGACCCGCTCGCCGGTGACCAGCGCCTTGGCGAAGCCGGCCAGCTCGACCAGCTTGCTCGACGGCGAGTCCCAGTATTGGGCGATCTCGGGATCGACATTGACCAACACGATGTTGGGATCGTCCTTGCCCTCCGGGAACCAGGCCTTGAGCGCCGGGCTCCACAGCTCGTGGATCTTGGCCCGGTCAGTCACCAGCCGCGCTTTGCCCGAGATCGAGACATAGCGGTTGTCGTCGGGATCGGCGAAGGCCAGATTGACCCGGCTGTCGGCCTCGATCTCATCGACCTTGACCGTGTCTTTGCCGGTGAAGAACCACAAGTCGCCGTCGAAATCCTGCTCCTGCGCGGCCATCGGCCGGCTGTGCAGCGAGCCGTCGGGGGCGACCGTCGTCATCATGGCGAACCGGATGCCCTTGATCAGCTTGGCGACCTTGGCGATGTTCTCGTTGGCGGATTGTTTCTGATCCATTGTTCTCCTCCACATGGCGAAATATCCGACAGAACCTGTGCAAGCGGCGTGCCAGGGGAGGTTTTAGGGATCAGGGATCAGGGATCAGGGATCAGGGATCAGGGATCAGGGATCAGGGATCAGGGATCAGGGATCAGGGATCAGGGATCAGGGATCAGGGATCAGGGATCAGGGATCAGGGATCAGGGATCAGGGATCAGGGGCGGCCGTGAAGATGGATGGATCCAGGGGCGGCGCCCGCCAGTCTGCAATCCGGCCTGACCCCTGATCCCTGATCCCTGATAGCTTATGCTTAAACAGTGATATCATGCCCTCGGTTCTATGCGCTGAAGGAGGAACTGTGGAATACCGACGGCTTGGAAGCGCCGGGATGCGGGTCAGCTCGGTGTCGCTGGGCGCCTGGCTCACCTATGGCGGCAGCGTGGAGAACGCGACCGCCGCCGAGTGCCTGCACACGGCGATCAAAAGCGGCATCAATTTCATCGATGTCGCCGATGTCTACGCCCGGGGCGAGGCCGAGCAGGTGGTCGGCGGCGTGATCCGCGACTACCTCCGCTCCGATCTGGTGATTTCCTCGAAGGTCTACTGGCCGATGAGCGACAATGTCAACGACAAGGGCCTCAGCCGCAAACACATCATGGAGTCGGTCGACAAATCGCTGCGGCGCCTCGGCACCGACTATCTCGACATCTATTTCTGCCACCGCTACGACGCCGAAACGCCGCTGGAGGAGACGGTCCGCGCCATGAGCGATCTGGTCCGCGCCGGCAAGGTGATCTACTGGGGCACCAGCGTCTGGGAGGCGGATCAGATCGAGCAGGCGGTGGCGCTGGCCAAGGAGTACGGCGGCTACGCGCCCCAGGTCGAGCAGCCGCGCTATAACATGCTCGACCGCCACATCGAGCCCGCGATCATGCCGGCCTGCGCCCGCCACGGCCTGGGCATGACGGTTTGGAGCCCGCTGGCCCAGGGCCTGCTGACCGGCAAGTACAACGACGGCGTGCCCGAGGGCAGCCGCGGCGCCGACACCGCCTGGCTCAAGGGCGAGCTGAACGACGCGAATCTCGCCAAGATCCGCCAGCTCGGCGCGCTGGCCCAGGAGCAGGGCCTTACCACCGGCCAGCTGGCGCTGGCCTGGATTCTCCGCCGCCCCGAGATCAGCTCGGTGATCACCGGCGCCACCAAGCCCGAGCACGTCACCGACAACCTCAAGGCCGCCGAGGCCACGCTCAGCGCCGATGTGCTGAAGCAGATCGAGACGATTTTGGGCTAATCCCATCGGCGGTTAAGCCAGCGGCCGGCGGACGCGCTTGA
>DASWWB010000639.1:0-5319 GCA_036406115.1 Herpetosiphonaceae bacterium | reverse complement strand
CTGCGGGTGCGTCCCCGGCCGAGGCCGCCGCGCTCGCCGGGCGCCCGATCGAGGAGTTTTGCGAGCAAAAAGCGGCGCTGCTCGACTACGCCGTGGCCCTGGCCGACGAGGCCGCCACGCTGGCCGCCGCGCTGGAGGATCAATGAGCGAGCGCCAGCCGCAGACAGTCGCAGTCACCGGCGCCACCGGCACGCTCGGCCGGCCGCTGATCGACGCCCTGCTGGCCCGCGGCGATCAGGTGATCGCCCTGGTGCGCGATCCCGGCCATGCCAGGTTGCCAGCCGGCGTCGAGCTGCGCTCCTGGCGCGCCGGCCACGCCCAGGCCCCGCTCGCCGGCGCCGACGCGGTGATCAACCTGGCGGGGGCGCCGGTCGCCGCCGACCGCTGGACGCGCCGCCGCAAAGCCGAGATCGTCGCCAGCAGGATCGACGGCACGCGCTCGGTCGTGGCCGGGATTCGCGCCGAGCCGCGCGTCAAGGCCCTGCTCTCGGCCTCGGCGGTCGAGTACACCGGCGACACCGGCGAGACAATTGTCAGCGAGGACTCGCCGCCGGGGACGGGCTTCTTGTCGGCCCTGGTCCAGTGCTGGGAGGCCGAGGCGCTGCGCGCGCCGGAGCGCTGCCGGGTCGTCCTGCTGCGCAAAGGCGTGGTGCTGACGCCCGCCGGCGGGATGCTCAAAACCCTGCTGCCGCTGTTCCGGCTCGGCCTGGGCGGGCCGCTCGGCGACGGGCGGCAGTGGCTGCCCTGGATCCACCCCGCCGACGATCTGGCGCTGACGCTGGCGGCCCTGGATGATGCGTCGTTCAGCGGCCCGCTGCTGAGCGCGGCGCCCAACCCGATCCGCCAGCGCGAGTTTGTCTTCCTGCTGGCCGAGGCGCTGCGCCGGCCGGCCCTGGGCGTGGCGCCGGCCTGGGCGCTGCGGCTGGCGCTGGGCGAGATGAGCAGGGTGGTGCTGGCGAGCTGCAACGCCGCCCCGCGCCGCCCCGCCGCGCTCGGCTACCGCTTCCGCTTCCCTGTTTTGACCAAGGCCCTGGCCGATCTGCTTGGTCGCTGATCAGCCAGGGCTTTCGGGCGGCTTTTAGCGCTTCGCGCCGGCTTGCTCCAGCGCATCGAAGATCCGCGCGGCGGCCGGCGCGCTGTTGCCGATCAGCGGCAGATAGAGCCGTTGGCGCGGGATTGTCGGCGTGCCGGTGCTGGTCGGCGTGTCGGTTGGCGTGCCGGTGCTGGTCGGCGTGTCGGTCGGCGTGCTGGTCGGCGCGACACAATTGGTGCGTGTGAATCGGATCTGGAGGCTGTTGCTCAACACGGCGGCGTTGAAGCCATAGAGCAGGCCGGTCGAGCCGGTGCCGTTTTCGATGCCGATGGTCGCCCCATCGCCGGCCGTGTGGCTGGTCGGCGTGCCGGGGGCGGTCGGCGGGACGCCTGCCAGGTAATACGAGAAGACAATATCGTTGCTGCCCTCGTAGAGCCGGATTTGAAACGTGAAGGCGGGGTTGGTGTCGAAATCGAACAGGCTGACGTTGGTCCATTGCACGATGAACTGGCGCGAGCCGGCGTCGCCGATCGTCTGGGTTCGCAGATTAACGGCGCCGCGCCAGATCAGATCGTCCCAGTAGGCGGCGAGCAGGTTGGTGGGGGCGGCGGCGGTGGGGATGGTGTCGTTGGTGGGGCTGGTCGATGTGCCGGCGTAGTTGAGGCGGAGGAAGCCGTTGCTGCTGACGCTGACGCTGTTGAACGCGGCGCCGTAGAACGTGAACGCGAACGGCAGGGCGACGCCGTTGACCATGGAGTCATCGGGATCGCCGAGCGTGAGGGCGGCGCCGGTGGTCGAGATGTCGGTGAAACTGAAAGTTTCGCCGGCCACAGTGCTGTCGCGGAAACAGTAGCCGCCCGCGTCGGGGCCGCCCGTGGGCGGCGGCAGGAGCGCCGGGGCGCGGGTCCCGGCGGCAGACTGGCTGGCGGAGGCGAGCGGGCCGGCGAAAAGGATGCCGCTCAGGCAGAACAGCAGCCAAAGGCGGAGCGAGGGGCGCATGGGAAACCTCGATGACGGCGACTCCGGGCCGTCCAGCCGGGCGGAAACATTGGCGAAGCGGGTGTCCTGGCAGCATAGCAGATCGACGTGCCCGCCACAAGACGCCCATCGCGGGCTTTACGCCCTGCCAGAGCCGATAATGACATAAGCATGGCAGTTATCGGGTATAATAGAAGTAGCAAATTTGTACGAAATCCAAGGCCCGCTCGGGCTGTGTTGAAACGAGGCCGTGCATGATCCCGGAGAAGATCCAGCTTCGCAACTTTATGTGCTACCGCGATGATCTGCCGCCGCTTGAGCTTGACGGCATCCAGATCGCCTGCCTCTCGGGCGAGAACGGCGCCGGCAAGTCGGCGCTGCTGGACGCGATCACGTGGGCGCTGTGGGGCAAAGCCCGCATCTCATCGGACGACGAGCTGATCGCGCTGGGCGAGCACGAGATGGAGGTCGATCTCCAGTTCGCGCTCGCCGGCACCCGCTACCGGGTCAAGCGCCACCGCTCCTCGGCCAAGCGCGGCCAGACCATGCTTGATATCCAGGCCGAGTCGCCGTCCGGCTGGCGCTCGCTGACCGGCAACAGCGTCCGCGAGACCCAGGCGATCATCAGCGACCTGCTGCGGATGGAGTACGACACCTTTATCAACAGCGCGTTCCTGGTCCAGGGCAAGGCCGACGAGTTCACCCGCAAGGCGCCCGCCGACCGCAAGCGCGTCCTGGCCGAGATTCTGGGCCTGGCCGAGTACGAGCGGCTGGAGGCCCGGGCCAAGGAGCAGGCCAAGGAGCTGGGCGACCGGATCAAGGGTATGGAGGCGCTGCTGGAGGAGTTCCGCCGCCAGGTCGAGCGCCGCGACTTTTATCTCACCGAGGAGGCCGGGGCCAGCGCCCGGGTCGAGACGCTCTCCGCCGAGGTCGCCGCCGCCAACGCCGAGCTGGAGCAGGCCGCCGAGCGCCGCCGCAGCCTGGAGGCCCGCCGCGACAAGCGCGACAGCGAGCAGTCCCGGCTCAACGAGCTGCTGGAGGCGCTGGCCGCCACCCGCCGCGACGCCGAGGAGCTGAACCGCGAGGTCGCGGTCGAACGCGAGATTGTCGGCCGGCGGGCCGAGATCGAGGCCGGAGTCGCCGGGCTGGCCGCCGCCCGCGCTGAACTGGCCCGACTCGATGAGCTCCGCGAACAGGCCGTCGCCATCCGCGATGAGATCCACGTCGTGCGCGACGCGGTCAGCGATGCCCGCCGCAAGCTGGAGTCGCGCTGGGAGCGCGCCAACAGCGAGACCGGCCGCCTGGAGGCGCTGGTCTCCAAGCGCGACACCGTCCAATCCGAGCAAACCCAGGTCGCCGAGCGCTTGCAGGCGCTCGACGCCGACGGCTGGCACCTCACCGATCTGCGGACCAGGCGCGAGACGCTGGAGGAGCAGGGCCGCACCCTGGCCTCGCTCCAGGTCGAGGTCCAGCGGCTCAAGGGCCAGATCGACGTGGCGCTGGACTCGCGGATCGCCGCCCGCGAGGAGCAGAGCCGCCGGATCTCCGAATACGACTCCCAGCTGCGCGACGAGGAGCGCTGGCGCGAGGAGCTGGCCACCGCCACCGCCCAGCAGCGCGCCCTCCAGCGCGACGAGCGGCGCCTCGGCGAGCTGCGCGCCCTCGATCAGGCCGACGGCGAGCGCCTCGGCGAGCTGCGCGCCCGCTCCAACGCCATCGAAGGCCAGGGCAAGCAGATCCGCGAGAAGCTGGCGCTGCTCCAGCACGGCGGCGACACGACCTGCCCGCTCTGCAAAAGCGAGATCGGCCATCGCGGCATCGCCGATATCGAGCGCTCCTACACCGCCGACCGCGAGCAGCTGCTCGCCGGGTTCCGCGAGGCCAAGCGCGAAGCCGATATGCTCGAAATCGCCCTTGACGCCCGCCGCCGCGAGATGCTGGCGCTGGAGCGCAAGGTGACCGAGCTGCCGGCGATCGCCGCCCGCATCGCCCGCCTGGAGGGCCAGCTGCGCGAGGCCGAGGACGCCCGCGCCCGCCGCGCCGAGACCCAAGCCACGCTCCTGACGCTCGAAGCGCAGATCCGCGACCACGATTTCGCCCACGATGAGCGCGCCGCCCTCAGCAGGGTCGAGCGCGACATCCGCGCCCTTGGCGTGGACCAGCCGGCGCTCGAATCCCAGCGCCGCGAGATCGCCGCCCAGATCGCCGCCTACGAGCAGCAGCTCGCGGAGCGCGGCAAGATCGAGGGCCGCGCCCAGGTCCTCGCCACTCATCTTGCCAGCATCGAGGCCGCCGAGCAGGAGCTGGCGGCGGTCCGCGACGAGGCGCTGCGCCTGCGCGTCCAGCTCGACAGCGATGATTTCCTGCCTGAGGAGCAGGGGCGGCTGGCCGAGCTGAAACGCCGCATGGAGTCGCTCGGCTACGGCACCAACGCCCACGGCGAGGCCCGCGCCAGCGCCGAGAACCTGGCGTTCTGGGAGGAGCAGGGCCACCTGCTGCGCGGCGCCGCCGCCCATCTCGAATCGAACGAGCGCAACCTCCAGCGCCTGCGCGCCACCATCCAGCGCGACGAGGCCGAGTCCGAGCAGCTGCGAACGACGATCGCCGAGCTGGCGGTCGAGGTCGCCATGCTCGCGCCGGCGATCGGCGCGGTCGAGGCGGCGGCCCGCGCCGTCGAGTCTGGCCGGCTGCGCCTGTCGGTCGCGCAGCGGGAGCTGGGCGCCGTCCAGCAGCAGCTTCACTCCGTCGAGCAGATCGCCGAGCAGCTGCTTGAGAAGGAGAAGGACTACGCCGCCCTCCTCGACGAGCATAATGTCTATCTTGAGCTGGCCAAGGCCTTCGGCAAGAAGGGCATCCAGGCGATGCTGATTGAAACCGCGATCCCCGAGCTGGAGCGCGAGTCCAACGCCCTGCTCGGCCGCATGACCGACAATCAGATGCACCTGAGCTTCGAGACCCAGCGCGAGACCAAGAAGGGCGACACCAGCGAGACGCTCGACATCCAGATCGCCGACGCCCAGGGCACCCGCCGCTACGATCTCTACAGCGGCGGCGAGGCCTTCCGCATCAATTTCGCCATCCGCATCGCCCTGAGCAAGCTGCTGGCCCGCCGCGCCGGCGCCAACCTCCAGACCCTGATCATCGACGAGGGCTTCGGCTCGCAAGACGGCCGAGGCCGCGAGCGGCTGGTCGAGGCGATCAACTTCATCCAATCTGAGTTCGCCCGCATCCTGGTCATCACGCACATCCAGGAGCTGAAAGATCAATTCCCGGTCCAGATCGAAATCACCAAAACCGACATGGGCTCG
>DASWWB010000638.1:0-4844 GCA_036406115.1 Herpetosiphonaceae bacterium | reverse complement strand
CAGGATCGCGCGCCGCGACAGGCTGATCTTGCCGCTGCCGGGCTCGACATCGATCACCATCACGCTGACCTCGTCGCCGATCTTGACAACGTCCTCGACGTTCTCGACCCGCTCCTCGGCCAGCTCGGAGACGTGGACCATCCCATCCTTGCCCGGCAGCACGTTGACAAACGCGCCGTAGGGCATGATCCGCACCACCTTGCCGACGAACACATCGCCGACCTTGGCTTCGCGGGTCAGGCCCTCGACCAGCTGCTGGGCGTGGCGGGCGCCTTCGCTGTCGGGGGTGGAGATGAACACGCGGCCATCGTCCTCGACATCGATCTGGGCGCCGGTCTGTTCGATGATCGAGCGGATGTTTTTGCCGCCGGGGCCGATCAGGGCGCCGATCTTGGCGGGATCGATCTGGATGGTGATGATGCGCGGCGCGTGCTGCGACAGCTCCTCGCGCGGCGTGTCGATGATCTCGTTCATCTTGCCGAGGATGTGGACGCGGCCGACGCGGGCCTGCTCGAAGGCCTCGCGCATAATCTCATAGGTGATGCCGGTCGTCTTGATGTCCATCTGGAGGGCGGTGATGCCGTCGGCGGTGCCGGCGACCTTGAAGTCCATGTCGCCCAGGGCGTCTTCCAGGCCCTGGATGTCGGTGAGGACCTTGAAGCCGCCGTCCTTGCCGGTCACCAGGCCCATGGCCACGCCGGCCACCAGGGCCTTGATCGGCACGCCGGCGTCCATCAGGGCCAGCGACGAGCCGCAGACCGAGGCCATCGAGGACGAGCCGTTGGAGGCCAGCACCTCGGAGACCAGGCGCATCGTGTAGGGGAACTCGTCCTTCTCGGGCAGCACCGCCAGCATGGCGCGCTCGGCGAGCTTGCCGTGGCCGATGTCGCGGCGCTTGGGGCCGCGCAGCGGGCGGGCCTCGCCGGTCGAGAAGGGCGGGAAATTGTAGTGGTGCATGTAGTGGCGGGTCGTCTCGATGCCGAGATCGTCAAGCCGCTGCTCCTCGCCGGGCGAGCCGAGCGTCGCCACCGTCAGCACCTGGGTCTGGCCGCGGGTGAAGAGGCCAGTGCCGTGGACGCGGGGCAGGATGCCGACCTCGACGCTGATCGGGCGGACCTCATCGACCTGGCGCCCGTCGACGCGGATGCCGCGCTCGATGATCGAGGAGCGGACCTCCTCTTTGATCAGCGCCTCGTAGGCCTTGCGGACCTTGGACTCGCGGGCGGCCCGCTCGTCGTCGGCGACCTCGGCCAGGAACTGGGCCAGCACTTCCTCGCGCAGGGCGTTGATGCCGTCCTCGCGGGCCGCTTTGTCGCCCTGGTTGATCGCGTTCTGGAAGCGATCGCCCATCCAGCCCTTCATCTCGTCTTGCAGCGTGCTGTCGGCGGCCGGCGGCACGAACTCGCGCTTGGCCTTGCCGATCTTGGCGACCAGCTCCTCTTGCATGGCGATGATCGCCTGCATGGCCTCGTGGCCCTTCTTGACCGCCTCAAGCATCTCGGCCTCGGTCAGCTCCTTGGCGCCGGCCTCGACCATCATCACGGCCTCTTTGGTGCCGGCGACCACCAGGTCGAGCCGGCTGTTCTCCATCAGGCCCATCACCGGGTTCACGACCAGCACGCCGTCGATGTGGCCCATCTGGACCGCCGCGACCGGGCCGAGGAACGGGATGTTGGAGATCGCCAGCGCCGCCGAGGCGCCGATGATCGCCAGCGGGCCGGGATCGTTGATCTGGTCGGTCGAGAGCGTGGTGATGATCACCTGGACGTCGTTGCGGTAGCCTTTGGGAAAGAGCGGGCGCAGCGGGCGGTCGGTGAGGCGGGCGGTCAGGATGGCCGTCTCAGTCGGGCGGCCTTCGCGCTTGAAGAACGAGCCGGGGATTTTGCCGGCGGCGTACATCTTCTCTTCGTAGTCGATGGTGAGCGGGAAAAAGTCGACGCCCTCGCGGGGCTCGTCCGAGGCGGTCGCCGCCGCCAGCAACACGGTGTCGCCGTAGCGGACCAGAACCGAGCCGCTGGCCAGCTGCGCCAGGCGGCCGGCTTCGATGGTCAGGGTGCGCCCGGCGATCTCGACGCTGACGCTGTGGACCTGTTGTTCGTCCAAAATATCCTCCAACGCATGATGCGCTTGCGTGGATCGTTAGGCACTGGAGTCCGGGCAAGGCCGCGGCGCTGCGCGCACTCCAATTCCTAACGTCCATCGTTCCATACACTGCCTCCGGTGGCGGCCTGACAGGCGGGCGAGGCGCTCCCGCATGTCAACAAAAAGCCTGGGAACGCGCTGTTCCCAGGCTTCATTTTAGCACATCTTGTTCCGCTGGTCCCGCATCGGCTACTGGCTGGACTTGGGCAGGCGCAGGCCGAGGCGCTCGCTGATCGCGCGGAAGCGGGCATTGTCTTTTTTGCTCAGATAGGCCAGCAGCCGGCGGCGGCGGCCGACCAGCTTGAGCAGGCCGCGGCGCGAGTGGTGGTCCTGCTTGTGGACTTTGAGGTGCTCGATCAGTTGGTTGATGCGCTCGGTGAGCAGCGCGATTTGCACATCGGCCGAGCCGGTATCGCCCTCGTGGATTTTATAGCCATCGATGAGGGTCGTTTTAGCTTCTTTTTCCAGCGACACGCTGATTCCTCCTGGTGTTAATTGGGCCTGGGAATGCCGGACTCCCCAGCCTTCACTGCGCCCAGCGTCCTGTGGCACATTGGGCGCCAGTATACCACTTTGTGATGGCTTGGGCAAATATATTGTCTAGTTGGCGCGCCCCGCGCCGCCCCCGGCGACCCGCTTTGCCGCGACCGGCTATATAATGAAGGGACTGGCGAATGAGCGCGCACGGGGCTGAGCATGGCAGATGATTTCTACGCCCGCCTGGGCATTCTTGATGATTTCCGCGACCTGGCGGCGCCGGAGCATTTCGCCCCGCTGCCGGCGGATTGGTCGCTGATCCTGACTGACATCCGCGACTCGACCGGCGCGATCCGCGACGGCCGCTACCGCTCGATCACCCTGATCGGCGCCTCCTCGATCGCCGCCGCGCTCAACGCCGCCGGCGATTGCGAGATCCCGTTCGCCTTCGGCGGCGACGGCGCCACGATTGCCGCCCCGCCCCGGCTGGCCGGGCCGATCGCCGCCGCGCTCCAGGGCCTGCGCGCCCTGGCCGCCCGCGAGTTCGGCCTGGAGCTGCGGATCGGCGTCGTGCCGGTCGCCGATATCCTGGCCGCCGGCTGGCCGGTCACTGTGGCCAAGCACCGCGTCTCCGAGCAGTACGCCCAGGCCCTGTTCGGCGGCGGCGGCCTGGCCCACGCCGAGCGCTTGCTCAAGGATCCGGTGGCTGGCGGCCTGTACAATCTGCCCGCCGCCGAGGGGCCGGAGCCCGATCTGCGCGGCCTCGAATGCCGCTGGCAGGACATCCGCTCCCGCCACGGCGAGACGCTGAGCCTGCTGGTGCGCGCCACCGCCCGCGAGCCCCGCCGCAACGATCAAACCTACCGCGAGCTGCTGGCGGAGATCGAGCGAATCTACGGCGGCGAGCCGGACCACCACCCCGTCGCCCTGCCGGCGCTGCGCCCCAGCTTCGCGCCGGCCGGCCTGTTCGGCGAGACCCGGCTGCGCGGGGGGATGGGCTGGCTGCGGCGGCAGCGCTACTTGTGGAAAATCTGGCTGCAAAACCATCTGCTCAAGCTGTTTGTCTGGCGCGAAATCCAGACCGGCGACACGGAGTGGCGGCGCTATCCGCCGCTGCTGGTCGCCACCACCGACTACAAAAAATACGACGACGTGCTGCGGATGGTGATCGCCGGCACCACCGCCCAGCGCTACGAGCTGGAGGCCTATCTCCAGGAGCGCTACGGCGACGGCCTGCTGGCCTACGGCCTCCACGTCTCGGACCGCGCCCTGCTGACCTGCCTGGTCTTCGAGCGCATGGGCCGCCAGGTCCACTTCGTCGACGCCGCCGACGGCGGCTACGCGCTCGCCGCCCAGGCGCTCAAGAGCCGGCTGGCCGAGCTGCCGCCCGTCGAGCCGCCGCTGCTGGAGCGGGTAGCGTAGGGATCAGGGATCAGGCCGGACGGCATGGGGGCGGGCGCTGCCCGGGATTTTCGGGGCGCCGCTGCCTGGCGGAGACGCTGTGATCGTCAGGCTTGACCTGACCCCTGATCCCTGCCCCCTCAAACAAGCCATCATTGAAGCTGCGAGGAACCCCGAGTATGGCGCGAATAATCTGCTACGGCTCGCTCGCCGTCGACCGCCTGATCCGCCTGCCGCGCTGGATCGTGCCCGGCGATGATCTCCACGCCCTGCAAGAGGCCGACTACGCCGGCGGCACGGCCCTGAACGTCGGGCTGACGCTGCATGGATGGGGCCACGAGGTGCTGGTCGGCGGCAATGTGCTGGGCGAGGATTGGGCGGCGCGCCTGATCGACCGCCGGCTGGGCGAGCTGGGGCTTGACCGGCGCTGGCTGGCCCGCTCGCCGGAGCGCAACACCGTCACCTGCACGATCCTGGTGACGCCCGAGGGCGAGCGCACGATCATCGGCCATGCGTTCGGCGTGGCCCAGGCCGGGCCGCTGCCGCCGCTGGAGGGCGCCGCCGCCCTGTCGATCGACAACTACGGGCCTGGCAGGATCGCGATCGCCCGCCAGGCCAAAGCCGCCGGGCTGCTGGTCTCCGCCAGCGATGTCCATGAGCTGGACCATCCGATGCTGCCGCTGCTGGATCTGGTCACCTACTCGCGGGCGCTGGCGGAGCGCGAGCTGGGCGGCGGCGAGCTTGACGGATGGGCCGCCGCGGTCGCCGGCGCCGGGCCGCGCTGGATCGCCATCACCGACGGCGAGGGCCCCGGGCGGCTCTGG
>DASWWB010000637.1:0-4749 GCA_036406115.1 Herpetosiphonaceae bacterium | reverse complement strand
GTCGATCGTCGGATCGACCAGCACGACCCTGCCGTCGGCCACCGCCACCCCCGAGCGGGCGGTGCCGCTGACGCCGTAGGCGCTGACCGTGGCCCGCATCTCGCCCGGCACGAAGCGGACGGACACCGAGTCCAGCGGCGCGATGTCCTGCGGGTGGGCGGCGATGTACTGGTTGACCTCATCCTCGCTGATCACGATCTGCTCATTGAAGCCGGACGGCAGCTGGCCCTGCTCGCCGCCGAGCCCCTGGCCGAGCTTTTCGTCGATCAAGGCGTCGAGCTGGCCGCCGAGCGTGTCGCCGGCGCCCTGGCTCAGGCGCGGCTTGAGATAGAACAACACGCCCAGCGCCAGCGCCAGCAGCAGGAACACCAGCACCACCAGCGTCACCAGGCAGGTGAAGCCCCAGGAGCGCCGTTTGCGCGGCGGCTGCTGCTGATAGGGATATTGGTAGCCGTAGCTCATGATCATCCTCCTTGCGGGGCGGCCCTAAAAACAAAACGCCCCCGTCCCAATGCTGGGACGAAGGGTTGCTTCGTGGTTCCACCCACCTTCGGAGCCGAGGCTCCCTTGGGTTGCCCGCTATCGTGGGCGAACGCATCGGCCTACTGGCGGCGGCGGCCGCGTTGGGCGATGGACTCGGAGGTGGTGCTGCTCGCGTTCCGTGCCGGGGCCGCTCGCAGTCGGTGGCGGCTCCTCCCTGAAGGCGGTGGCGCGAGGGCGTGTCCTCGTCAGCGTCGATCTTCAACTGGCCGCTATGGTACCACGAAGGGCGGGCGGGCGTCAATCGGGCGGATGGGCTATCAGCTGTCAGCTATCAGCGCAGGCTTCAAGGAGCGTTGCGTCTGCGGCGTTCCATGGCACCTCGTAGCCGGCCCCGATGGCTGACAGCTGATAGCCGATAGCTCCCCTACTCCGAATCCAGATCCAGCGTCCCCCGGTAGCGCAGCTCGCTGACAACCTCCTCGACGCCCTCGACGCTCTCGGCGACGCCGACAATCAGGTCTTCGTCGGTGAGATCGGCGATCTCGCCGCGCAGCTCGATCACGCCGGGATCCAGCTCGCGGACGCGGACGCGCGGGGCCAGCTCGACGGTCGCCGAGTCCTGGTGGATGCGGGCCATGACGATCTGGGCCAGGCTACGTCCGTCAGCGAGCGGGCCGGCGTCGGCGGCCATGCCGAAGCCGTTGAGGATCTCCACCTCGTCGCGGGCGTCGCTGTTGAGATTGATTGGCGGGTCGATCGGCGGCACGTAGGTCAGCCCCTCCTCGATCGCCTCCATCGGATCGTCGGTCTCGCCCTCGCGCAGCTCGGTGCTGGTGAGCATATCGAGGCTTTCGGCGGGCTCCAGCAGCTCCTGGCGCGGATCGGGCTCGCCCTGGTAGACATCGGTGGGGTTGTGGTTGCCCAGCGTCTCAAGCTCGGACTGGTCGATCGCGCCCATGCCCTGGTCGTTGCGCGAGCGGTAGCCCGCCAGCTCGGCCAGCTCCTCGTCGAGCGAGCGGTCGTCGGTCTGGTCGGTCATTGCGTGCCTCCTTCTGGCGCGTCCACCGGCGCTGCGGGCGGCTCGGCCTGGTAGCCGGGGCCGACAATCACCTGCAAGGCGCCGGCGCGGACGCGAAATTCCATGGGCTCGTTGCTCAACAGCTCGCCATCGGCGTTGAACCACATGCCCGGCTGCGACTCCACTCGCACATTCCGTACCTTGCGATGGGTGACCGCGTCGCTGTTGAGATAATTGCCATTGACCAGCAGGCGCGCGGCGGCGCCGGCCAGCGCCGCCAGCGACCCGGCGTGGACGATCACCACGTCGAGCAAGCCGTCTTCGGGATTGGCGAGCGGGGCGACCTGGACGCCAGCGGCGGCGGTGCGGGCGTTGGCGATGATGATATTGAGCGCGTCGATCCGCTCGGCCTCCTCGCCATCATACTGGACCGTCGTGCGGTACTCGGTGAGGTCGGGCAGCGCCGCGAGCGCGCCGCGCATGTAGGCCAGCGGCCCCCAGGCGGCTTTCAGCTCGTCGGTGAGGATTTCGTTGAGCTGGCCGCTGAAGCCGCCGGCGGACACGTTGAGCGCGAAGTGGCGCTTGCCGCCCGGCAGGTCGATCTCGATCACGTCTAGCGAGCGCGGCGTGCCGGCGGTGAGCAGGCCGAACGCCTCGACCGGGTCGGCGGGCAGGGCCAGCGTGCGGGCCAGGTCATTGCCGGTGCCGAGCGGGATGACGCCCAGGACGGCTTTGAAATCGGCCTCGGCTAGGCCGTTCAGCACCTCGTTGATCGTGCCGTCGCCGCCGGCGGCGACCAGCAGCTCGGCCCCGCCGGCGACCGCCTCGCGCGCCAGGCGCCGAGCATCGCCGGCCTGGCGGGTTTCCAGTAGCTCGATGCCAGCCATCGGGCCGAGCGCCTCTTGCAAGACCGACCCGTCGCCGGCGCTGCCCGAGTTGGGATTGATGATCAGCGTCGTCCGCATTGGTTGGCTCCCTCTGCTAGGGCTGTTGGTCGCGGTCAGAGGATGAGATCGTCGGCTGGCGCATGGCCGGATCGAACCAGCGCACGGCCAGCCAGGCGGCGGTGAGCGTCGGGATGACCTGGGTGAACGGGATGAGCGCCTCGACCAGCGAGACCTGGCGCAGCACGCGCAGGTTGTAGCGGCCCAGCCAGACCCAGACGATCGGCGCGGCGAAGATGTCGAGGCCGAGATCCAGCAGATCTAGCACGACCACCAGGCCGAACGGGACCCGCTGGAGCGTTTCGCGGAACGAGGCGCCCTCGGGGATCTTCAGGGCGCGCAGGCGGCGGTCCAGCAGAAACATGCCGACTAGCCCCAGGGCGGCGGCGACGCCGATCACGATCAGGAAGGTGCGGAAAAACTCAGCCACGGTCTTGCTCCTTGGATGGGGCGCGCCGGCCGGCGAAGGCCGCCGCCGCCAGCGCCATGCATGCCAGCAGCAGCGTGCCGCGCTCGAAGCGGGCGCCGAAACGCGGCTGGCTGGCATCGATCCAGGCCGCCGGCGCCACCAGCGGCTCGGTCAGCCGGGCGACCAGCAGCACGAACGGATGGGCCGGGTTGGCCGCCAGCAGCAGCATGGCGACCCGGGCCAGCAGCAACGCCGCGGCCAGGCTCGCGGCGAGCAGCACAAGCCGCCGCCAATGCACGCGCCGTGCCGCCACTAGCGCAGCGTCGACGGCAGGATATTCAGCTGGTTGCGGTATTTGGCCACTGTGCGGCGGGCCACTTCGAAGCCGCGGGCCGCCAGCAGCTCCACCAGCTCCTGGTCGGTGAGCGGCGTGGTCTCGTTGTTGACCAGCTCCAGCAGCACATCCTTGACGTTGAGCGAGGCGGTGAAGAAGTGGCTGAACGGGATGATCGCCCTGGTCGGCAGCTGGACGTATTTGTTGGCGGTGGCGCGGCTAACCGTCGACTCGTGGACGCTGATTCCCTCGGCGACCTCGGCGCGGGTCATCGGCTTGAGGTGGCGCACGCCGAAGCGCAGGAACTGCTCCTGGTTCTCGATCAGGTACTGGGCGATGCGGCGGATGGTCTCGCGGCGCTGGCGGATATTGGTGAGGAACATCTGGGCGCGCGAGACATACTGGCTGAGGTGGTCTTTCTCGTCGGGGGTGATTTCGGCCTCGCCGGCGGTGCCCTGGCGGGCCAGCGATTGGTAGAGCGGGTTGATGCGCAGGAACGAGCGCTCCGACATCAGCACCTCCGCCTCAAGCTTGCCCTCGACCTCGCGGATGATCACATCGGGCATGATGTAGTTGGTGCGGGCGGAGCCGTCGTTGCTGAGCGAGAGCGGATAGGGCCGCAGGTGCTGGCGGATGAAGTCCCGCGCCTCCACGACCTTGTCATAATCGACGCCGAGGGCGTGGGCGATGGCGCCGTAACGGTGCTCCGCCAAGTCGTTCCAGTAGCTGGTGATCAGCTCGGCGACAAAGGGATGGGTGACGCTCTCCTCCTCCAGGCGCTGGAGCTGGAGCAGCAGGCACTCCTGGACGGTGCGGGCGCCGACGCCGACCGGCGCGATCTCCTGGAGCTTGAGCAGGACGCCGATCACGCGCTCCTCGTCGATTGTGAGCGAGGCGGCGATATCGCTGGTGGCGGCGTCCAGGTAGCCCTGGTCGTCGAGGCAGCCGACCAGGTATTCGGCGATGAAGAAGTCCTCCGCCGGCAGGGTGGCGCGCAGATCGCGCAGCAGCACCTCGCTGAGCATCGCCGGCGTGGCGACCATCAGCAGCGGGTCGAACTCGTCGTCCTCGGCGGGGCCGGAGTAGTCGTTGCGCTCGGCCTCGGCCAGGCGCAGATCCTCCTGGGCGCAGTAGATGCAGTTCATGCCGTTCGTGGGGCGGCCGCAGCGCTGGCAGGCGTCTTCGGGCTCCAGATCGACGGTTTCAAGCGCGGGGTTTTCTTCCAGCTCCTGCTGGATGAGCTGCTGGAGCTCCATCGTGGACAACACCAGCATATTGTTCAAGGCGATCAAGGCCGGGGATGCCTTGGTTGACATTGTTTGTTGGGACTGCATGTCCGGGGACATTCCCATCTTAAATTCCATGATCACTTCCTCGATGCGCATCGGGCGCAAGGCGCCGAACAAAGCTCTGGCCGCTTTTCTACCAAGCCATTATAGCAAAGTTAGGATGGCCATGCTCCGGGCGCGGGGAAGTCTGTGCAAATCTGTGCAAGCGCACAACCTGGGCGGGCTCAGGCGGCGAGCATGGCCCCGATGCCTGAGAGGAGCTGGCGGGCCAG
>DASWWB010000636.1:0-3524 GCA_036406115.1 Herpetosiphonaceae bacterium | reverse complement strand
GTGCCGTTCGTGCTGCCGACGGTCGTGGTGGCGCTGGCCTTCGGCGCGCTGCTGGGCGAGCGCGGGATCGTCAACCGCTGGTTGATGGGGCTGCTGGGCAGCGAGACGCCGCCGATCCGCCTTGAGAACTCGCTGACGCTGGTCGTAATCGCCCATGTTTTCTTCAATTTCAGCATCGTGCTGCGGCTGGTGGGCGGCTACTGGGCCAGCGCCGACCAGCGCCTGGAGGATGCGGCGCGGGTGCTGGGCGCCAGCGGCTGGCGGCTCTGGCGCGAAATCCGCCTGCCGCTGATCGCCCCGGCGCTGCTGGCGGCGGCGCTGCTGGTGTTTATGTTCAGCTTCGCCGCCTTCGGCACCGTGCTGCTGCTGGGCGGGCCGGAGATGCGCACCGTCGAAGTCGAGATCTACGACCAGGCCATCCAGTTCAACCTGGGCTCGGCGGCGGCGCTCTCGCTGCTGCAAATCGCCGCCACGCTGGCCCTGACGGCGGTCTACACCAGGCTTCAGCGCCGGACCGCCGTGGCCCAGGAGACGCGCGAGCAGCCGGGCCGGCCGCTCGGCTCGTGGCGGGCGCGGCTGGCGGCGGGCGCGATCATCGCGGGGATGCTGGCGCTGCTGGGCGCCCCGCTGCTGGCCCTGGCCGCCAGCGCCTTCGTCGGGCCGGACGGCTGGACGACGCGCTCGTTCGAGCTGCTGTGGAGCAACCAGCGCGGCTCATATGTCTATGTGCCGCCGCAGCAGGCGCTGGGCAACTCGCTGCTGTTCGCGGCGCTGGCGACGCTGCTGGCGCTGGCCTGCGGCATCCCCGCCGCCTATCTGCTGGCCCGGCCGCGCGGCAGGCTGGGGCGCTGGCTCGATCCGCTGTTCATGCTGCCGCTGGGCACCTCGGCGGTCACGCTCGGTTTCGGCTACATCATCGCCTTCCGCGCCCAACGGCTGGCGCTCGGGCCGCTGGTCCTGGAGACGCCGGACCTGCGGGCCTCGCGCTGGCTCATCCCGCTCGCCCACGCCCTGCTGGCGCTGCCGTTCGTCACCAGGACGATGCTGCCGGCGCTGCGCCGGCTCAACCCGCGGCTGCGCGAGGCCGCCGCCACCCTCGGCGCGCCGCCCGGCAGGGTGCTGTGGGAAATCGACGCGCCGCTGCTGCTGCCGGCGGTCATCGTCTCCGCCACCTTCGCCTGGACCGTCTCGCTCGGCGATTTCGGCGCCGCGCTGCTCCTGTCGCGCCCCGAAAACGCCACGCTGCCGGTCGTGCTCTATCGCTACCTCGGCCAGCCCGGCCAGACCAACTACGGCCAGGCCTTGGCCATGAGCACGCTGCTGATGGCCGTCACGCTGATCAGCTTCCTGGTGATCGAGCGGCTGCGGCCGGAGGGCGGCGAGTTCTGACGGCGCTCCGCCACTTGTGATACACTGCACACAGTTAATGATTGAAACACGCCGGAGAAACGACTGTGGCAAAAATCCCCGAGACTTTCCGCGACCTGCGCGAGTGGATCGCCTTCCTGGAGAAACGCGGCCAGCTCAAGCGGATCAAGGCGCCGGTTTCCGCCGACCTTGAGATCACCGAGATCACCGACCGGATCTCCAAGAGCAAAGACAACAACGTGGCGCTGCTGTTCGAGAACGTCAAGGGCCACAGCATGCCGGTGCTGATCAACGCCGTGGGCAGCGAGCAGCGCATGGCATGGTCGCTGGGCCTGGAGCGGCTGGACCAGCTGCGGGAGCGGCTGGGCAGCCTGGTCAAGCCCGAGGTGCCCGACAGCGTCCTCGACAAATTCAAGAAGCTCGGCGAGCTGTCCGAGGTGCTGCGCTACCGGCCCAAGACCGTCTCCAGCGCGCCCTGCCAGGAGATCGTCTGGACCGGCGACGAGGTCGACCTGGGCAAGCTGCCGGTGCTCCAGTGCTGGCCCGACGACGGAGGCCGCTACATCACCCTGCCGATGGTCATCACCCGCGATCCCTTCAAGAACATCCGCAACGTCGGCATGTACCGCATCCAGGTCTACGACAAAAACACCGTCGGCATGCACTGGCAGATCCACAAGGGCGGCACCGAGCACCAGCGCGAGGCGCTGCGCAAGGGCGGCGTCAAGCTGCCGGTGGCGGTGGCGCTGGGCGGCGACTACGCCTCGATCTACGCCGGCTCGGCGCCGCTGCCGCCGGGGATCGACGAGATCATGCTGGCCGGCTGGCTGCGCCGCGAGCGGGTCGAGATGGTGCCCTGCAAAACCGTCGACCTGGAGGTGCCGGCCAACGCCGAGATTATCCTGGAGGGCTACGTCGATCCGTCCGAGAAGCGGCTGGAGGGTCCGTTCGGCGACCACACCGGCTTCTACTCGCTGGCCGACGACTATCCGGTGCTGCATGTGACCGCGATCACCATGCGCCGCAACCCGATCTACCCCACGACGATCGTCGGCTACCCGCCGCAGGAGGACTACTGGCTGGGCAAGGCCACCGAGCGCCTGTTCCTGCCGCTGATGCAGCTGGTCATCCCCGAGATCGTCGACGTGAACATGCCGCCCGAGGGCACCTTCCACAATCTGGTCGTCGTGTCGATCAGGAAGAAATTCCCCGGCCAGGCGCGCAAAGTGATCTTCGGCCTCTGGGGCCTGATGCTGATGTCGCTCTCCAAGTTCATCATCGTGGTCGATGAGGATGTCGATGTCCAGGATATGGGCGCGGTGCTGTTCCACGTCACGTCCAACGTCGATCCGCAGCGCGACACCGTGATCGTCGAGGGTGCGCTGGACGCGCTCGACCACTCGGCCAGCCACTTCGCCTACGGCCACAAGATGGGCATCGACGCCACCCGCAAGCGCCAGGACATCGACCGCTTCCCGCGCGAGTGGCCGCAGGACATCGTGATGACGCCCGAGATCAAGGAGCTGGTGACCAAGCGCTGGCGCGAGTACGGCCTGGGCTAAGCGGCCAGCGCCCAAAAATCCAGTACTTTAATCACCCCCCACATAGGACCATAGGGCTATTCTGATCCGGGGGCTGCCTCCTAAAATGGAACTATCGTTTTTTGTTCCTTAACAACGGATTTTTTAGGAGGCAGCCATATGAGCCGTCTGATGGTTCTATTTTGGCAGTTCGTAGCCTGGCTCAAGGTCAGGCGCCGCGTCGCCGCCCAGGGCCTGGTCGAATACGGCCTGATCCTGGTGCTGATCATGGTCGTGGTCGTCGGCGTTCTCTCGGTCGTAGGCACCAATCTCAGCAGCCGGATGGACAACATTCAGTGCAAAACCACCGCCGCCGGATCTGTTGGGATGAACTGCCCCTAGCCCACGGTTTTTTTCCCGCCGCGCCCCTGGAATTCCAGGGGCGCGGTAGTACTTTTAGGCCGGCTTCCATGGGATGGCATGGCGATGACGCCGCCAGCGGCGCGAGGTACAATCAAGCATCGCTTTATTAACCCCCATCCGTTCTCTTCGGGAGGCAGCCATGCTTCGTCTTTTCCGACGCCGCCCATTCCCCCGCAAGCGCCGCCGCACGGCCCCCGGCCAGGGCCTGGTCGA
>DASWWB010000635.1:0-2759 GCA_036406115.1 Herpetosiphonaceae bacterium | reverse complement strand
CGGCCGCCTCCCGGCTGGCGGGATCCGCGAGCAGCGGGGCGAGCAGCGCGGCGCCGATCAGCGCCAGCGCCGCCCCGAGCGCGAGCCAGAACGCGCTACGCCGGAACATCGCCGGCCGCCGCGATCCGCTCCAGCACCTTGACGATCAGCGCGCTGAACAGCGGCTTGATTTTCTCGCCAGCCTCCAGGACCTCCTCGTGGTTGGCGGGCGGGGCGTCGGGATGGGCGATGTTGGTGATCAGGGAGATTCCCAGCACCTGCATGCCGCCGTGGCGGGCGACCACGACCTCGGGGGCGGTCGACATGCCGACGGCGTCGACGCTCAGAAGCCGCAGCATGTTCATCTCGGCGGCGGTCTCGAAGGTCGGGCCGGACAGTTGGGCGTAGACCCCCTCGCGCAGCGCGGCGCCGAGATCGGCGGCGGCCTCGCGGGCGACGCCGCGCAGCTCGGCGCTGTAGGCGTCGAGCATGGCCGGGAAGCGCGGGCCGAAGCGCTCGTCGTTGTGGCCGCGCAGCGGATGGAGGCCTGCCAGCCCCGGGAACGAGATGTGATCGCGGATCAGCATCAGGTCGCCGACGTTCCAATCGGCGTTGAGGCCGCCGGCGGCGTTGGTGACGATCAGCGTGTCGGCGCCCAGCGCCCGCATCACCCGCACCGGCAGCGTCACCAGCCCCATGTCGTAGCCTTCGTAGAAATGGAAGCGGCCGCGCATGGCGACGATCGGGACGCCGCCCAGCTCGCCCAGCACCAGCTCGCCCTTGTGGCCGGCCACCGCCGGCTCGGGGAAGGCGGGGATCTCGCCGTAGGGGATGACAGTCGGATCGGCGACCTGGTCGACCAGGCTGCTCAGCCCCGAGCCCAGGATGACGCCGACCCGCGGCGGGCGGCTCGCGCGCTCGCGGATCAGCCGCGCGGTCGCCTCGACTTGCTCATACAATCCATCGGCCATGAAGTGCTCCTCAAATGCAAAAGGGGCGCACGATCGTACGCCCCCGCCCGCCGCATGCCGCCGTCCCGGCTACATGCGGCTGAGAATCTCGCGTTTCTTCGCGTCGAAATCCGCGTCGTTGATCAGATTCTTCTGGCGCAGGTCCGCCAGCCGCAGCAGCTGCTCCTCGACCTCCGCCTGGGACAGGCGGACCGGCGGCGGGCCGCCCTGCTGGTAGGCGGCGACATTGGCCTGGTCGAACACGCCGTAGGGGCCTTTGTCGTGCTCGGCCTTGGCGTTGAGCATTTCGCGTTTGAATTCGAGCGGGGCGCGGATCTGGGGGAAATAGTTGTTGCCGTCGGTGCTGGCGGTCTGGACCTCCAGGTCGCCGTAGTTGAACATGCGGCCGAAAAACGTCTGGCGGGTCTGGACATCGTTGATCTTATCCAGCGACGAGTCGATCGTCGATTTGTTGATCACGCCGCGCAGATGGATGACGCGCCGGTCGGTCAGGAGGAAGCGCTCGTTGCGCCAGCGCAGGAAATCGATCACCGCGCTGATCAGGACGCCGACGGCCACCAGGCCGAGCACCGAGAGGACCAGCGTGCGGCCTTCCCACTGGGTGCTGGTGGTGATGACATAGGCGGCGATCAGCAGGATCGCAATCAGGAGGGTTTCAAGCGCAATGCGGGCGAAGAACACGAATGGGTGCTGGTGAGCCTCGAATTTGATCTGCTCATTCTCAGCCAAGAGTTGATCAACGTAGCTCATCGCCAAGCTCCTTGTGGGGGTGGATCGCAACGTAGCGTAGCAGCAAGCCCAAACCTTGTCAACTTCGCACCAGGTCCAGGAAGGTGATCGACTTTAGCTCGCGCTCCAGGTGCATGCGCAGCGTGGCCTTGAGCAGGGCGGTGGTCTCGTGCAACGTGTGGGGCGATACGTTCAGCAGCAGCGCGTCGGCCAGCGGCGAGCGGGCCATGTGGCGCAGCAGCTTGAAGGCGGCCAGCGACATCGGCATGCCGAGCGGATCGGCGTGCGCGCACTGGCCGCAGAGCGCGCCGCCGGCGTAGGGGCTCCAGCGGTCGGTGGACGGGTCCAGCTCGCGCTCGCAGCCGGCGCAGTGAAAGAGATGGGGCCGGTAGCCCAGCAAGGTCAGCAGATGCAGCTCGTAAAAGCGGACCGCCAGCTCGCGCTTGAGCGGCTCGCCCAGCGCGTCGATCTGGGCCAGCGTGTCGCGCAGCAGCCGGAACAGGCCGGCGTTCTCGCTGCCCTCCTCGGTCAGCTTGTCGATCAGCTCGGCGACGTAGCAGCACCAGCTGAAGCGCTCCAGGTCCTCGCGCATCTGGCGGAAGGGCTGGACGATCCGGCTCTCGGTGACGACGTCGAAGGTCCGGCCCTGGGCCAGCTGCATGCGGGCGTGGGCGAACAGCTCCAGGTGGCCGGCGAGCTTGCTGGTGGTCTTGCGCACGCCGCGCGCCGAGATTTTGAGCTTGCCGTAGCCCGGCGTGTAAATCGTCAGCACCCGGTCCGCCTCGCCGACATCGGAGCGGCGCAGGATGATCGCCTCGGTTGTGTACAATCGATCGCGCAAAGTAAAGATCCCCTCCCCCCGCCCTCCCTGCGGGAGGGAGCGCAGGGGGCCAATGCCCCCTTGCATCCCCCGATGACGGTTGGCGGTCAACCAACGGACGGGGGCGCAAGCTGGTGATTCAATGCCGGCGGCCGACTGGTCGCGGCTACGGGTCTGCGTGCCGCAACCATCGCTCCGGCTTCCTTGAGATGGGTTCGGATGCGGCTGCCAAGGCCTCTCGCCTCCATGCGGCCCCGCTG
>DASWWB010000634.1:0-4611 GCA_036406115.1 Herpetosiphonaceae bacterium | reverse complement strand
TCTTGTCGATTTGGATGTCGTCGCCGGCGGCGTCGATCCAGTGGATCCAGACTTGGAGCCGGGCCGGCGCCTCGGCGGCCTGTTGGCCCGGGTCGAACAGCGCTCGCAGGCCCAGGCGGTAGCGCTGGCCCGGCGCGGCCTTGATCTCCGGCGAGCGGGCCGAGGAGCTGACGCCGTCGAGCTTGAGGGCGTAGGGCGCGTCCAGCACGTAGCCGCTGGTCCCGTCCACCCGCTTGAGGGTGACGCCGCTCCAGCCAGCCGGCCGGCCGGTCGTCTCGTCGAACGCGCTCCAGTCGGCGTTGGGCAGCAGGTTGCCGCCGGTCCAGCGGGCCGGCGAGCGATCGGCCCGCAGCAGGTCGGCGAGGCCCAGCAGCAGCGCCGCCAGGATCAGACCCGCCCCGATCACGCCTAGTCGACGCCCCACGCTGAACCCCCGGACACAACAAACGTGGTGGCGCGCCACCACGTCGCAACTATTCCTGTCATCGGGCTATTTTAACACACCCGGGGCGGGTTGCCAAAACGGCGGGGGTTTTGGGGATCAGGGGCCAGGGATCAGGGATCAGGGATCAGGCCGGACGCCGGGAGGGCGTGGCGCCGCAACGGGGGTTTTAGGGATCAGGGATCAGGGATCAGGCTGAACGCCGGGAGGGCGTGGCGCCGCTAGGTGTGTTGCGGAGCCACAAGCCCCTTGGTGGCGCGATCAAATGCCAAGCACGGCCTGATCCCTGATCCCTGATCCCTGGCCCCTGATCCCCTACTTCTCCCCTTCCCGCCGCAGCCGCGCGCCGGCCTCCCAGAACAGCGAGTGGCGCTGGAAGCCGAGGTGGGTGTAGGCGTGGATTGCGTTGTGATCGGATTTGCTCACGTTGACGACGATTTCCTCGCAGCCCAGCTCCAGCAGCCGCTTGGTCAGCTCGCTGGAGATGACGCGGGCGAAGCCCTGGCCGCGCACCATCGGATCGACATAAATGTTGCCGATCGCGCCCAGCCGCTCCGGGGTCGAGATCAGGTGGGTGCCGCCGAGCGCCACCAGGATGCCGTGGCGCCGCACGCCGAAGTAGACGCCGTGCTGGACCTGGTCCGGGCTGAAGGTGCCGATCTCGTTCATGCTGTAGAAGGCCGACATCTCCGGCACGTCGCTGATGGTGAGCTGGTCGCAGGAGCCGGCGAAGGGCTTGAAGCGGGCCGCGTCGATGAACATGCGGAACATCAGCTGCTCGTTGCTGAGCGTGTAGAACTGCTCGATCACCTCCTCCTGGTCGCCGGTGCCGTTGGAGATGATGCACGTCTGGGGCAGCTTGGGCGCGGCTTTGAACAGCGCGCGCACGCCGCCGGGCGGGCCGAAGGCCTGGATGGCGTTGAACATGGTGGTGCGGTAGATCAGCAGCACCGCCCAGCTCTCCCCGCGGCTGGCGGCGAGGAAGGTCGAGCGCGCCCGGAACGGCGGGTGGAGGTCGCCCAGGGCGTAGGCCGCCCAGCGCGGATCCTGCCGGAGCAGGCTGCGGATCGTGTCGTCGGACGGTGCGAGGTCAATCTTCCAGGTCATGTCGTCCTCTGGTTGCAGGATGGAGGCTGTGTCTCTATTATAGCCTGAGCGCCCGTCCGAAGCTACTCCCTTCCTTCGGCGGCACGGGGATTGGTAGACTCAGCTCAATCTGCAACGGGAGAGCCTATGCCGAACTTTATTATTCTGCGCCGCGTCCCCCGCGATCAGGCGGAGGCGCTGCAACGCGAGCTGGAGCGCGACTGGAGCGCCCGCTGGGGCCGCCCCCAGCCCGTCCAGCGCACGACGCTCTGGCGGCCCAACGCCGATGTCCACGAGCATCCCCACGCCTATCTGATTAAAATCGAGCTGCCCGGCATGCGCGACGCGGCGATCGAGGTCCTGGTCGACGACGGCCGCCTGCTGGTCCAGGGCCAGCGCCCCGAGCAGCGCGACGACGATGTGGAGTGCGTCCACGCCCTCGGCGTCAACTACGGCCCGTTCCAGGTCGCCTTCGCGTTTTCCACCCCGCTCGACGAGGCGGCGATCACCGCCCGCTACGACGACGGGTTTCTCTATATCGAGCTGCCCAAGCTCGGCCCGGAGCAGCGCAAGCCCCGCCGCATCGCCATCCACGTCGATGAATCGAAGCTGCCGCCGCAGTAGGAGGTTATCCCCATGAGCGATTTGCCAGGCCCGGAGGAGGCCGCCGCCCCGCCCATCCCGACCGAGATCGCCATCCTGCCGCTGTTCAACACGATCATCTACCCGATGACGGTGATCCCGCTGGCGGTCGGCCAGCCCGAGTCCATCCGCCTGATCGATGACTCGATGGTCGGCGAGCGGGTGGTCGGCCTGATGACGCTCAAAAACGAGGACGAGCGGCCGTCGCCCGTCACCGCCGAGGATTTCTATCACATCGGCACCGCCGCCGTGGTCCACAAGCTGATGAAGCTGCCCGACGGCACGCTGCGGGTCGCGGTCCAGGGCTTGGAGCGGATCGAGATCGAGGAGATTATCCAGACCCAGCCCTATTTCCGCGCCCGCATCCGCGTCATCCCCGACCACGCCGAGGCCACGGTCGAGACCGAGGCCCTGATGCGCTCGATTGTCAATCTGATCACCCAGATGGCGCCGCTCATCCCCCAATTCCCCGAGGAGCTGCTGGAGGCGGTGACCAGCGAGGACGATCCGCGCCGCCTGGCCTATATGGTCGCGCTCTATGTCCGCATGAGCATCGCCGACCGCCAGCAGATTTTGGAGGAGGACGATCTCCACGCGAAGCTGCGCCGCCTCAACGAGCTGCTGTCGCGCGAGCTGAGCGTGCTGGAGATCGGCCGCCAGATCCAGTCCCAGGTGCAGACTGAATTGGGCAAGACCCAGCGCGAATATGTGCTGCGCGAGCAGATGAAGGCGATCCGCAAGGAGCTGGGCGAGGACAACGAGCAGGAGGTCGAGGCCGAGCGGCTGGCCGAGCAGATCGAGCAGGCCGGCATGAGCCAGGAGGCCGAGGCCCAGGCCATGCAGCAGCTCGACCGCCTGCGCCAGATGCCGCCCGCCGCCGCCGAGTACGGCGTGATCCGCGCCTACCTGGAGACGCTGATCAGCCTGCCCTGGAGCAAGGCCACCGACGATGCGATCGATCTTCCCAGCGCCGCCGGCGTGCTTGACGAGGACCACTACGGCCTGCCCGAGATCAAGGAGCGCATCCTCGATTTCCTGGCGGTGCGCGAGCTGCGGCGCAAGCGCTCGCCCGATGGCGCCGCCGGCCGCGGGGCCATCCTCTGCTTCGCCGGCCCGCCCGGCGTCGGCAAGACCAGCCTCGGCCGCTCGATCGCCCGCGCCATGAACCGCGAGTTCATCCGTATCTCGCTCGGCGGCGTCCACGACGAGGCCGAGATCCGCGGCCACCGCCGCACCTACATCGGCGCCATGCCCGGCTCGATCATCCAGGCCATCCGGCGGGTCGGCGTCAACAATCCGGTGTTCATGCTGGATGAGATCGACAAGCTGGGAGCGGACTATCGCGGCGACCCGACGGCGGCGATGCTTGAGGTCCTCGATCCCGAGCAAAACAACAGTTTCCGCGACCACTACCTGGACGTGGGCTGGGACCTGTCGCCGGTGATGTTCATCGCCACCGCCAACCTGCTGCAAAACATCCCGGCGCCGCTGCGCGACCGGCTGGAGATCATCCAGCTCGCCGGCTACACCGTGCGCGAAAAGCTGGAGATCGCCCGCCGCTACCTGGCGCCGGAGCAGATCGAGCGCCACGGCCTGCTGCCGGCGGAGGTCGATGTCACTGACGAAGCGCTGCTGGCGACGATCGAGGAGTACACCCGCGAGGCCGGCGTGCGCAACCTGGAGCAGCACATCGGCACGCTGGTGCGCAAAGCCGCCCGCCAGATCGCCGAGCGCGGTGCCGAGGCCGGCGCGCCGATTGTGATCGACGCCGATCGCGCCCGCGAGTCGCTGGGGCGGCGCCGCTTCTACGCCGAGGTCAGCGAGCGCACCGACCGGCCCGGCGTGGTCACCGGCCTGGTCTGGACGCCGGTCGGCGGCGACATCATCTTCCTCGAAGCGACCAAGATGGCCGGCGGGCGCGGCTTCATGCTCTCGGGCCAGCTCGGCGACGTGATGAAGGAGTCGGCGCGGGCGGCGCTGAGCTGGGTCCGCGCCGAGGGCCAGCGCTTCGGCATCGATCCGCGCTTCCACACCCAGTACGACATCCATCTCCACGTGCCGGCCGGCGCCCAGCCCAAGGACGGGCCGTCGGCGGGCATCGCCATGGCCACGGCCCTGGTCTCGCTGCTGACCGGCCGCCCGGTCCGCGACGACCTGGCGATGACCGGCGAGATCACGCTGCGCGGCAAGGTGCTGCCGATCGGCGGCATCAAGGAGAAGCTGCTGGCCGCCCACCGCGCCGGCATCCGCAGCGTGATCATCCCCGAGCGCAACCGGGCCGATCTGGCCGAGCTGCCGGATGATCTGGTGACCGGCTTGCAGGTGGTGTTCGTCGAGCGGGTGGAGCAGGTGCTTGACGCGGCGCTGCGGATGGATCCGACCGAGCTGCCGGTGATCATCGACCGCGACCAGGTCGCCGAGGCGCTGCCCGCCCCCGAGGT
>DASWWB010000633.1:0-3052 GCA_036406115.1 Herpetosiphonaceae bacterium | reverse complement strand
GGCGGTCTCGCCGCAAGGTGCCAGCGATTTCTTCTGGTTCATCCACTGGGCGCTGCTCGCCGCCGCCGCGCTCCTGCTGCCGCGCCTGCTGATCAGCCACCTCGTCGGCCACGAGCTGGCCAACCGCCGCGCCGCCCAGCTGGCCACCGCCGAGACGCTGACGGTCCTCGGGCTGCTGGCCGGCGCCGCAGTTTACGCCGGGCTGCGGATCGCCCGCCAGCTCATCCTCGGCGCCTAGCGCGGCACCCAGACGCCATGCTGGCCCTCGCTCAGCAGCTCGGTGCTCCCGTCGCCGACCCGCAGCGCCATCACGCCGGCGCCGGTGCCGTAGATCAGTCGGTCGCCAGCCGGCGACCAGAGCGCCAGCGAGGTGGCGTATTGATCGAAATAGGGCAGCAGATTGGCGAATTCGTAGCTTGGCGCGAACGGCGGATGCAGCCGGCTCGTCCCCGCCGCCAGATCGACGATCTCCCAGCGCAGGCCGGGCGGCTCGTTGCGCTGCGCCACGAAGACAATCCCGCCGCCGCTCGGCCCCACGCCCGTGCTGGCGATTGAAAGCACGGCGATCTTCGAGCCGTCCGGCGACCAGAAAAAGGCCAGCGGCAGGGTCTGGGCCGGCCGGCTCGGCTCCTCGGCCGCCGCCGCGCCCGCCGCCACGATCTGGAGCTGCGAGCGACCCTCCTCGCCCACTGTCACCAGGGCGACCCGCTCCCGATCCGGCGAAACGCTGAAGATGATGGCGTCCTCGGTCGGCGCCGTCAGCGGCGAGCTGGCGCCGCCGGCGACCCGCGCCAGGTGATTGTGCTTCCCGTCCGACACCACCACGAAGCGCGCGGCGCCGGCGGCGTCCCAGCCTGGGGCCTGGAAATCGCCGGGCTGCTCGGCCAGCCTCTCAAGCTCGCCGCCGGGCATCTCCCTCAGAAACAGCCCGCCGCGCGGCCCGGCGCCGCCGATGTGCATCAGCAACCGCGAGCTGTCCGGCGTCCAGGCGAAATAGGAGGGCTGGCCGGCGCGTAGCTCCTCGGCCTCGGCCCCGCCGTCGGCGGGCGCCACGTACAGATGCATTTCCTCGTCGGAGGCCAGGAAGCTCAGCCAGCGGCTGTCCGGCGACCAGGCGAGGTAGAAGGGGCGCTGGCGGACGCCGTCGAACAGGCGGCGCGGCTCGCCGCCGTCCAGCGGCTGGACCATCAGATCGGCCCCGGCCAGCGTGGCCCGCACATAGGCCACCTGCGTCCCGTCCGGCGCCGGCGTGACCTGGAGATATTTGAGCCGGGACGAGGCGTCGCTGGTGAGCTGGCGCCGCGAGCCGTCGTCGCCGACCAGCTCCAGGTCGCCGGCCACGTTGACCACCACCGCCCGCGCCGGTCCTGCCGCCGGCGGCCCGTCCGCGCCGCCCGCCCCGCGCGCCAGCCACCAGGCCAATCCGCCGCCCGCCGCCACCGCCGCAATCAGCACCGCCGCAATCAGCCGCCTGCCCATGGCCCGCCTCGCTTTCCGCGCCCGAAATCGCCTCTCGCCGATATCTACGTCGGCCGCCGGCGCTCCGGTTTTGCCAGGCTCGGCAGCAAAAAGCCGGCCAGGAACGCGAGGTTCCCGGCCGGCGCGCGGCGAAGATTCGGTTGGGCGTCAGCGCGAGATCATCGGCGCCCACATCGCATAGTTGGCGATGCGCGGATTAGTGTGACGGGCGTACTCCTCGCTGTTCGGGAAGTGGTCGCCGTCCGGGTTGCCGGCGGCGCCGTGCTCGCCGACGGTGCTGAGCGGATCGAGGGTGTTCATCGCTTCCCAGCCGTCGGGCAGGCCGTCGCCGTCGGTGTCGGGGTTGCGCGGATTGGTGCGCCAGGTGGCCTCGCCGCGGTTGTTGAGGCCGTCGTTGTCGGTGTCCAGCACGCCGTCGCTGGCGTTGCGCGGATCATAGCCCCACTCGATCTCCCAGCCGTCGGGCATGCCGTCGCGGTCGGTGTCGGGATCCATCGGATCGGTACCGATGATGATCTCGGTCTCGTCAGGCAGGCCGTCGCCGTCGGAGTCGGGGCGATAGGTGGCGGCGCTGACCGAGTCAATCAGATAGGCGCCGGCCACCGTGCGCAGGCGCAGGTAGCGCCAGGGCTGCGGCGCCGCCGGGTAGTCGACCGTCACGGTGTAGGTCAGATCGACGCCCAGCCCCGCCAGCGGGAAATCGGCGCTGTGCAGCACGCTCATATCGGCGGCGAGGAAATCGGCGTGGGCGTCGACGCCCAGCACCAGGCCCTGGTAGGTGATGATCGCGTCGCCGGTGCCTTCCTGGCCTTCGCCCATATCGAGCACCAGCGACTGGCCCAGCAGGTTGACCACGGTGGCGAAGCGGCTGTCGCTGGCGCCGACAGCGTTGCCCGGCAGAATAATCAGGCTGGAGGTGGAGGTATGCACCGCGTCTGCATGCGGCGTGGCGACCGGCGGCGGCGCGGCGAACGCGCTCGGAGCGATCAGCGTTGTGAGTAAGCAGACAGAAGCGGCGATGGAAGCAAAACGGTTGCGCATATATTCTCCAAGAACAGTCGATTACTTTTATTCGGGAGATGTGATCAAAAAATCTGAAACAATTCGTGGATTCAAACTTAATGATTTTCCGTCCGTTTCGCGAGCATCCTGGCTCACGTCCTCAATGACCGATACGTATCTTTCGTCTGCATCCGATTGTAGGGAGGAGACGTAGGTTAATCTATCCTCCCCTGTTCCTATCCACCCTTTACCTAGCACACCTTAGAAGCTATCATTTTAGTCTACTCCAAATACGAGATTGGAATACGTTTCCACAGATACCTGATGTTTTCCCTAACAAATCTTTAGAAATGCGATCTACTACGTTTTATCATCGAAACATGCATAAATTAACCTTACGATTGAGTTTACCAAACACATGATTAGTTGATCAAAGTACGCATAAATTAACCTTACGGCGAAGTTTACCGATATGCCGTTATTCGATTAATCACATATGCCACTATTCCGACCGAGTACTGCGGCCCGCCGGCCAGGCGACAGACATTATGGCAACTTCAAGCACGCTCAT
>DASWWB010000632.1:0-3611 GCA_036406115.1 Herpetosiphonaceae bacterium | reverse complement strand
GGCGCTGGCGCTGGGCGTCGCGGCGGCGGTCTACCTGGACGGCGAGCGCCGCTACCTGGGCTGGCGCACGCCCCCCAGCCGGCTGCCGGTGGCGCTGCTGTCGATCCTGGCGGCGCCGGCCCAGGCGGCGGCCGGGCTCTTGGGCGGCGATGAGATTGTCTGGCGCGGGCGGCGGCTGCGGATCCGCACCGACCGGCCGGCGGAGGTGGTGGCATGACCTGGCTCTGGCGGATCGCGGCGGCCCTCCTGCTGGGCCAGCGCGTTTGGAAACACTGGCTGGTGCGGCGGTTCTTCCGCAGGCCCATCCCGCCCCAGCGGCGCGAGCCGGCGCTGGTGAGCGTCTTGCAGCCCATCCTCAGCGGCGACCCGACCCTGCGCGCCTGCCTGGCGGCCAATCTGGCGGCGCCGACCCGCTACCGCCGCGAGTTCGTCTGGCTGATCGACCAGGGCGACGACGAGGCGGCGGCGATCTGCGCCGAGCTGAGCGCGGCCTATCCCGCCGAAGCGGTGCAGATCATCGCCCTGCCGCCGCCGGGGCCGCGCGATAATCCCAAGACCGTCAAGCTCTGGAGCGGGCTGCGCCACGCCGGCGGCGACGTGATCTGCGTCCTCGACGACGACACGATGCTGCCGCCCGCCGGCCTTGAGCAGTGCCTGCCGTTCCTCGACCAGCCGGGGGTCGGACTGGCCTTCGGGCTGCCCTACTACCGCTGCTTCGCCAACGTCTGGTCGGCGCTGGTGTCGCTGTTCGTCAACAGCCAGAGCCTGCTGACCTACGTCCCCTACACCGCGCTGACCGAGCCGTTCACAATCAACGGCATGTTCTACGCGATGCGGCGCGAGGTCTTGGACAAGGTCGGCGGCTTCGGCGGGCTGGAGGCGATCCTGGCCGACGACTTCGCGGTGGCGCGGCGCTTCCGCGCTGCCGGCTACCGGCTGGCCCAGACGCCGCTGCGCCATGGGATCAGCACCTACGTCCACGGCCCCGGCCACTACCTGAGCCTGCTCCAGCGCTGGTTCATCTTCCCCCGCGAGTCGCTGATGCGCCACCTGAGCGCGCGCGAGCTGGCGGTGCTGTACGGGCTGGGGCTGGCGCCGGCGCTGTTCCCGCTGGCGGCGGCGGCGCTGCTCGTCAGGCCGTCGCGGGGGCGGGCGGCCTACGCGGCGCTCTATTTCGGCTACGGCGCCTGGCTCGCGCGCCAGATCGACCGCGACTATCTGGGCCAGGCCACGCCGCGCGGCCTGCGCTGGGCGGCGCCATTGATCGAAATCATTTTTCCGGTACAGTTACTAGGCGCGCTCTGCTCGCCCCAGCGCATCAACTGGCGCGGCCATGTGATGCGGGTCGAGCGCGGCGGCACATTCGAGTTTGTCCGTCGACGACGGCAGTAGCAAGGAGACCCACGGCATGAGCGAGCTACCCCAGGACACCTTTTTGCTTGGCGGCGATCTGCCCGTGCGCCGGCTCGGCTTCGGCGCGATGCAGATCACCGGCCCCGGCATCTGGGGCGAACCGCAAGACCGGCCCCAGGCGCTGGCGGTGCTGCGGCGGGCGTTGGAGCTGGGCGTCAACTTCATCGACACCGCCGACTCCTACGGCCCCGCCATCAGCGAGGAGCTGATCGCGGAGGCGCTGCACCCCTACCGCGACGGCCTGGTGATCGCCACCAAGGGCGGCCTGATGCGCGGCGGCCCCAACAACTGGTACCCCAACGGCCACCCCGAGTACCTGCGCGGCGCGCTTGAAAGCAGCCTGCGCCGGCTCCGGCTGGAGCGCGTCGATCTCTATCAGCTGCACCGGATCGATCCCCAAGTGCCGCTGGCCGAGTCGCTTGGCGTGCTGGTCGATATGCAGCGCGAGGGCAAGATCCGCCACCTCGGCCTGAGCGAGGTCAACGCCGAGGAGCTGGCCGCCGCCCGCGCCATGGCGACGATTGTCTCGGTCCAGAATCTCTACAATCTGACCGAGCGCAAGTGGGAGGAGATGATCGATCTCTGCGCCCGCGAGAACATCGGCTTCATCCCCTGGTTCCCGCTCGCCACCGGCAACCTGGCCAAGCCCGGCGGCCCGCTCGACACCATCGCCCAGCGCCTCGGCGCCACGCCGTCCCAGGTCGCCCTGGCCTGGCTGCTGCGCCGCTCGCCGGCCATGCTGCCCATCCCCGGCACCTCCAAGGTCGCCCACCTGGAGCAGAACATGGGCGCCCTGGCCGTCGAGCTGAGCGACGACGATCTGCGCCAGCTCAGCGAGGCGAAGGCGGAGTAAGCAAGGGGTCAGGGATCAGGGGTCAGGGGGGAGGATGAGCTTGGCGGGATGAGGAAACAATCAGCCCTCGCCAAACGCTCATTGGCCGCTGGCGGGCGCGGGGCCGGATGCGAGCGCGTCCGGCCCCGCGCTGTTCATGCGTCCGTCGGGGGCTGGCCGCCTTCGTCGAGCAGCGCGCGCTGGTCGGCGCGGAGGAAGGCCAGCAGAGCGGCGGTGGGCACCAGCGGCGGCTCGGCGCCGGGCTCGGTCGCCAACAAGCCGCGATCAATCAGGCTGCGGATCGTCGGGACGCCGACTTTGAGGACATCGGCGGCCTGCTCCAGGCTCAGCAGTTCGGCGGATTCGGTCATGGGGCGCTCCTTCCTGCGGCAGGGATCTCCCCGCTGCCGGAGCAGGCGCCGTGCCAGCGCCGGGCAAGGAGGACAGGCGATGGATCAGCGCGAGCGGCTGGCGGCGCTGCTTGGCGGCGACGGGCGGCGGATCTGGCAGGGCGACGGCGAGTGCGCGTACCGTCCGCTCCAGCCCTACCGACGGCTGCTCGCCCGGCTGGCGCTCCTGGCGGGGCCGCGCTTCGCCCCGCGCCACATCCGCGAAACCTGGCTGCCCGACCAGGGTGGCACGATCTGGCTGCGGGCGGCGATCGGCGGCCGGTGGCGCTCTTTTTGGATCCCCCGCCCCAACGACTATCTCGATCTGCGGCTCATCCGCCCGCTCAACCGGCTGCTGCCCGACGACGCCTATCAGTTTTGCGTCCTGGCCGAGGGCGGCGACACGCTCCTCGCTTTTGTCAGCGCTGATGAGCGGCGGCGCATCGACGAATCGCTCGACCGGCCCCGCCCGCGCCTCGGCTTCGATGAGCACGCCGCCTTCTTCATGGCCACGGCCGAGACGCGGCTGGCCCGCGCTGACTACGCCGGGCTGGCGGCTGACGCCTCCGCGCTGCTCGACGAGGCGCCGAGCGCGCCGGTCTACGCGGCGCGCGGCCGAGCCGCCTACCAGTCCGGCAGGCGGGACGACGCCTGGGTCGATTGGGCGCTGGCCGCCGCCTGCGGCTGGGGCGGCATCTACGCCCAGGTCGCCGCCTGGTACGGACCCGAAGCCTAGCGGCGCGCGTCAGCCCGGCGCAGCTATCGATTGTCTTTCGCCGGCGAGTAGGTTCGGGCGCCGGATCGGCTGCTGGCGCCGGGGCAGCCCCGCGCCGCTACCCCGGCGCGTCGTCCCCATCCGGCAGCCCTGCCAGCGCCGCCAGCAGCCAGCGATGGGCCTCCGCGACCGGCGACGGCCCCGGCGCGCCACGCAGGATCCCGATCAGCTCCCAGTAGCGCTCGGCGCGCGGCTCGGCGTT
>DASWWB010000631.1:0-2399 GCA_036406115.1 Herpetosiphonaceae bacterium | reverse complement strand
GCTGTTCCGCGCCGCCCACGTGCTGCGGCACGGCCCGGCCCGCACGCTGCGCCAGCTGCTGGCCCAGGAGGGCGCCGCCCTGGCCGCAGCCGGCTGCTCAAGCCCGGCGCTGGACGATGAGGACCTGGCCTACACGGCGGCGGTTCTCGAACCCTTGCTCGAGCGCGACGATCATCCGACGCTGCTGGCTTGCCTGCTTGGCGACGCGGCGGCCAGGGCGCTCGGCTACCCGCCCCAGGGCCTCAGCGATGGGGCGGGATTGGCGCTGGCGCTGCATCAGGCGCTCGCGGGACGCTGAGCGGCGCAAAGCTTCGCCGGGCCGCGCCGCCTATCCGCAGCGCGCCCGCTTGATTTGACATAAGCTTTGGGTTGATGGGAATTACGGTGTTTCGGGCCTGGTCAGGATCTCCAGGCCGTGGCCTGACGGATCCAGGAAGTAGCAGCCGCGCCCGCCGTTGTTGTGATTGATTTCGCCCGGCAGCTGGCAGCGCGGATCGGCCCAGAACTGCATGCCATCGGCCTGGATGCGGGCGAAAATCGCGTCGAAGCTGTCGTCGTCGACTAAAAACGCATAGTGCTGGATGGGAAAGTCGATCTGCGGCTCGACGAAATGGATGGTCACGGCGTTGTCGAAGCGGACGGAGACAAACATACCGGAGGGAATTGGTTCGGGCAATCCGAGGAGTTTGGTGAGGAACTGGGCCGACTCGTGCTTGTCGCGGGCGAAAACCAGGTGGTGGTCGAACTGGATGGGCAAATGGTGTCCTTTCTAGCCTGCGCGCTAGGCGCCGCTTGCTTCCGAGTATGGCCCGCCGCCCGCCGCGTCGTCAAGGGTTTTGGCGGCAATGGTCTTGGCAACGTGATGGTCTTGGCAGTTGGTTTGGCTGAGGAATCGTGTCTCGAAAGGGGGCAACGTGGGCAATCCGAAATCCCGGGAATACCGGCGGCGGCTGGAGCATGAGCAGGCATGGGCGGCAGCGCGTGAGACGCCGCGCCGCTTTGACGAAGGCGTTCATATTCCCGGCACCGGTCTGCTGCGCGTCCAATTCGTCCGCGCCCCCTCCTTTGAGCAGGGCTATGCCTGGGATCTGCGAGAGTACCGCGGGGAGTGGGGCGTGTTTCGCAGCCGCGTGGTTGACGATATCAGCGACGGGCGGCTGATCGGCTACGAGGAGCTTGCGGCGCCGGGCGTGCAGTTTCAGGGCTGCTACGAGCGGCTCCTGGCGCTGTCCATTCCTCTGGCGCCGCTGCGCGCCCCCATCATGGGCCTTGACGGAACCAGCTATCTCCTGACGATCGGCGAATTCTTTTCGGCGGTGCGTATTTCGTGGTGGGTGGCGTGTCCGCCCGAATGGCAAGCGTTGGCGGACATCGTCGATGAGCTGTATGATGCTCTGCGCCAGCTCCCGGCAAAGGAGGCGGGCCAGTAAGGCGGGCCGGACGGCATTGATTGATAGGCGAGGTCTGATGGATGTTTCTGCTGCCGGCGAAACGGTCGGCGTCGTTCGCGCGCTGTGGCGCTACCCGGTGAAATCCATGCTCGGCGAGCGCTGCGCGGCGCTCGACCTGGACAGCCGCGGCGTCGCCGGCGATCGGCTGTACGC
The DNA here is from genome assembly GCA_036406115.1 of Herpetosiphonaceae bacterium. GTDB lineage: Bacteria > Chloroflexota > Chloroflexia > Chloroflexales > Herpetosiphonaceae > DASWWB01. Next base: position 795 of record DASWWB010000631.1, on the reverse strand, counting down.
GGTCCGCGACGCCGCCGGCAAGTTCGGCAGCGGCAAAAACACCCGCCGCTTCTGCCGGATCGACGGCCTGCTCGGCTTCGCCGCCCGCTCGGTCGCCGCCGGCCCGGCTGTGGTGTTTCCCGACGGCCGGCTGTTCGCTGCGGGCGATCCGGCGCTGGACGCGGCCTTGTCGGCGGCGCTGGGCCAGCCGCTCAGCCTGGCGCGCGAGGTTGCCGTCTCGCACCTGGACGCCGGGCCGGTCCATCTGCTGACGACGGCGGCGCTGGCGTGGCTGGCCGATCGGCTGCCGGGCTCCGCGATCGACGAGCGGCGCTTCCGGCCCAATCTGGTGATCGAGGCGGCGGGCGCGGCGCCGATCGAGCATGGGTGGGTCGGCTGCGTGCTGGCCGTCGGGGCGGCGCGGCTCCAGGTGACCGGACTGGCGGAGCGCTGCCTGATGGTCGATCTGCCCCAGGGCGCGCTGCCCCGCGACGGCGGGATTTTGCGCGAGCTGGCGGGGGCGGCGCTGCCTGGCGAGCCGCCGGCGCCGTTCGGCGTCTACGCGAGGGTCCTGGCGCCCGGCCCGGTGCTGGCGGGGGACGCGGTCCAGCAGCTGGGCTGAGCCGGGCCGGCGGGCGATTGGCGCGGCGGGCGATTGGCGCGGCGCCGCTGTGATTGAGAAGGATGGCGACGATGGATCTTGCGATTGTGAGCGGCGGCTCGCGCGGGCTGGGCCTGGCGCTGGTCGAGCAGTATCAGGCCGAGGGCTGGGAGGTGCTGGAGCTGTCGCGCTCCGGCGGCGGGCCGGCCCACGCG
>DASWWB010000630.1:0-8747 GCA_036406115.1 Herpetosiphonaceae bacterium | reverse complement strand
TGGCGCTACGCCGACCAGGACCCGGTGGCGCTGGGCGCGCTGGAGGATCGGATCGCCGCCGCCGGGCGGGCCGGCGGGCTGCTCACCTACGCCGAGTTGGTCGAGGCGATGGTCTTCACGCTGCCCGGGGTGCGCGGCGGCGCCCCGTGTCAGATCGTCACCTTCGCCTGGTCGAGCCTTGACCGGCGGCTGGTCAACGAGTTCCTGGGCCTGATTGGCGTGCGCTCCTACCAGCGGGCCGGCTTCATGGCCAACGCCCTGGTGATCGACCGCGCGTCCGACAAGCCGGCCATGCATTTCGCCCAGTGGCTGCGCCAGATCCGCGCCCGGCCCAAGCTCGACGAGGCCGCGATCCTGGCCATTTGGCGCGAGCAGGTCAATCTGGCCCACCAGTTCTATCAGGCCGAGCCGCCGCCGCCGTGAGCCGCGATCTGCTGCGGCTCTGGAGCATCCAGACCGTCGAAGCCTGGGAGATCGCCAAGGAGCGCGGCGCGCTGCGGGCGGATCCGGCCTTTGTCTGGCCGGATTTCATCCCCGCCTACGAGTGGCTGGCCGGGCAGATGGCCGAGCGGATCGGCCCGCCGCCGGACGGCTGCCGGTTCCCGGTCTGGGCCTGGCGGCAGGCCGACTCGGCGCGGCGCCCGCGGCCGGATCTGCGGGAGTCCGGGCATCTTGAGCGCGGCGCGCGCGGCGTGCGGCTGGAGCTGCTGGTGCCCGCCGCGCACGTGCTGCTGTCGGATTTCCTGCTCTGGCATTATCCGCTCAATTACTGGCACCTGGGGGCTTCGGAGTCTGATTCCGAGCGCTTCGAGGCCGAGCTGGCAGACCAGGGGCTTTCGCCGTACGAGACGAAGCCGCTGGCCCATCCCGGCTACCACGCGCAGATTCAGCGCAGCTGGGAGCGGATCTTCGATCTGGACTGGGACGATCTGTATTTCACTTTCCCTCGCGACCAAAAGCCCATCCAGGCCACGCTGTGGGAGGTGCGGCCGGAGGACGTGCGCTCGGTGACGCTGTTCACGGCGCGCTAAGCTGTGGTACCATGGCGAAAACGTGACATAAGGATTGCAGGTTTTCCATGACAGACTCCCGTCCGGCCGCCAAGCCGGAGATCATGAGCCCGGCGGGCTACTGGCCGCAGCTCAACGCCGCGATCGAAGCCGGCGCCGACGCGGTCTATTTCGGCCTCAAGCATTTCACCGCCCGCGCCAAAGTGGGCTTCACCTTGACCGAGCTGCCCGAGGTGATGCGCACGCTCCACCGCCGCGGCGTCAAGGGCTACGTGACCTTCAACACGCTGGTGTTCGACCACGAGCTGGCCGAGGCCGCCAAGAGCCTGGCCGCGATCGCCGAGGGCGGCGCCGACGCGATCATTGTGCAGGACGTGGGCATCGCCCGGCTTGCCAAGCAGATCGCGCCCGGCCTCGATGTCCACGGCAGCACCCAGATGTCGATCACCTCGGCCGAGGGCATCGCGCTGGCCCGCCAGTTCGGCGTGAGCCGGGTGGTGCTGGCCCGCGAGCTGTCGCTCGATGATATCCGCGCCATTCGCGGCCAGACCGACTGCGAGCTGGAGATTTTCGTCCACGGCGCGCTCTGCGTCTCTTACTCCGGCCAGTGTTTCTCCTCCGAGGCCTGGGGCGGCCGCTCGGCCAATCGCGGCCAATGCGCCCAGGCCTGCCGGCTGCCCTACGAGCTGCTGGTCGACGAACAGCTCAAGCCGCTGGGCGACGCCCGCTACCTGCTCTCGCCCGGCGACCTGTACGCTCTGCACCAAGTGCCGGAGATCGTGCAGATCGGCATCTCGGCGCTGAAAATCGAGGGCCGCTACAAGGATTCCGACTACGTCGCCCTGACCACCGCCGCCTATCGCAAGGCGGTCGACGACGCCTGGGCCGGCCTGCCGCTGAGCGTGACGCCGCGCGAGGAGTTGCAGCTGGAGCAGGTCTATTCGCGCGGCCTGGCGCCGTCGTTCATCGCCGGCACCAACCACCAGGAGGTCGTGGTCGGCCGCTCGCCCCGCCATCGCGGCGTGCTGGCGGGCCGGGTCGTCAATGTGCTGGAAGATGGGGTGGTGCTGGCGCCTGAGCCGTCGGTCGCCGCTGCGGCGCCGCTCAAGCCCGGCGACGGCGTGGTCTTCGACGCCGCCGATTGGCGCAGCCCCGAGGAGCCCGAGGAGGGCGGCCGGCTCTACGCCGTCGCGCCGCTGCCGGGCGGGCGGCTGGAGCTGCGCTTCGGCAAGGGCGCCGTCAAGTTCCGCCGCATCCGCGCCGGCGATCTGCTCTGGCGCTCGCACGACGCCGATCTCGACAAAGCCGCCCGCCCGTTCATCCAGCCGGCGGCGCCGGTCCACAAGCAGCCGGTCGCCGTGCGCGCCGTCGCCCGCGAAGGCGTCCCGCTCGAATTGACCTGGACGCTGGCGGAGGATCCCGCAGTCAGCGCGACGGTGCGCTCGCCCGAGCCGCTGGCCGCCGCCCAGCAGCGCGCGCTCGGCGCCGAGACGCTGCGCGAGCAGCTCGGGCGGCTGGGCAACACGCCCTACGAGCTGGCCGGCCTGGAGCTGGAGCTGGCGGGCCAGCCCTTCGCCCCCAGCTCGCTGCTCAACGAGCTGCGGCGCCAGGCGGTCGATCAGCTTGTCGCGCTCCAGAGCCAGCTGCCGGCGCAGGCGATCAACGATCCGCTGGCAGCGTTGGCGGCGGCGCTTGAGCCGGTCCGGCAGCTCGCCGCAGCCCCGGCGCCCGGGAACACTCTGGGTGACACGCCCCAGCTGCACGTGCTGGTCCGTACGCCCGAGCAGCTGGAGGCGGCCCTGGCGCTGCGTCCGGCCAGCATCACCCTGGATTACCTGGAGCTGTACGGGCTGCGGCCGGCGGTCGAGCGGATCAAGGCCGCCGGGATCGCCGCCCGGGTCGCCAGCCCGCGCGTGCTCAAGCCTAGCGAGCAGCGGGTCATCCGGTTTCTGCTCAAGCTGGAGTGCGCCATCCTGGTCCGTTCCGGCGGCCTGCTGGCGGCGCTGCGCGAGGAGGCCGCGCCCGAGCTGATCGGCGATTTCAGCCTCAACGCCGCCAATGTCCTCACCGCCGAAACCTTCCTGGAGCTGGGGATCGGCCGCCTGACGCCGACCCACGATCTCAACGCCGCCCAGGTCGCCGAGCTGGCCGGGCGCCTCGGCCCCGGCGCGCTGGAGGTGGTCGCCTACCAGCACTTGCCGGTCTTCCACACCGAGCACTGCGTGTTCTGCCGCTTCCTGTCGAGCGGCACCAGCTACAAGGACTGCGGCCACCCCTGCGAGAAACACCGGGTGGCGCTGCGCGACCACAACGGCCGCGCCCATCCGGTGATGGCTGATGTCGGCTGCCGCAACACGGTCTTCGGCGCCCAGGCCCAGGAGGCCAGCCAGCACCTCGACGAGTGGCTGGCGGCCGGGGTGCGCCACTGGCGCCTGGAGTTCGTCCACGAGACCGCCGCCCAGGTCGCCGCGGTCGGCCAGGCCTTCGCCGAGGCCCTGGCCGGCGCGATCGACAGCCGCGAGCTGGCCCGCCGGCTCCAGCTCCAGGCGCCCCAGGGCACCACCGAGGGCAGTCTGTTCGTCCCCGCCGACTATTTGCGCATTCCGCTGATGACGTAGGGATTGGGGAGTTAGGGGTCAGGGATCAGGGGCCAGGGATCAGGGGCTGGCTGCGAAGCTGGATGGTTTCCTTGGCGTCGCCCGTCAGCCATGCCGTTCGGCCTGACCCCTGACCCCTGATCCCTGTCTATCTCCGCGCCAGCCGCCGCGCCGCCAGGTTGCCCAGGAACTGGACGAGCTGGACCAGCGCCAGCAGCAGCGCGACGGTCACGACCATCACCTCAGTCTCGAAGCGCTGGTAGCCGTAGCGGATCGCCAGGTCGCCCAGGCCGCCGGAGCCGACCGCGCCGGCCGCCGCCGAGTAGCCGATCAGGCTGATGATCGTCACCGTCAGCGCCAGGACCAGGCCGGGCCGCGCCTCGGGCAGCAGCACCTTCCAGATGATCTGCCCCGGGCCGCAGCCCATGGCCTGGGCCGCCTCGACCAGGCCATGGTCCACTTCGCGCAGCGCGTTTTCGCAGACCCGGGCGAAAAACGGGATGGCCGCCAACGTCAGCGGGACGATCGCCGCCGTGCTGCCGATCGTCGTGCCCACGATCGCGCGGGTCAGCGGCAGCACCGCCACCAGCAAAATGATGAACGGCAGCGAGCGGCCGGCGTTGACGATCGCCCCCAGCGTCTGGTTGAACAGCGGGGCCGGCGCCAGGCCCCGGCGGTCGGTGACCACCAGCAGCACGCCCAGCGGCAGCCCGATCAGCGCCGTGAACAGGGTGGTCAGCCCGACCATGAACAGGGTGTCGCCCGCGGCCTCCGCCAGCCGCGGCAGCCATTCGCTCAGATTCATGCCCTCTCCTCCGCCAGCAGACCGCGCTCCCGCAAATACTCCAGCGCCGCGCCGGTCCCCTCGCCGGCCAGCGCCACCTGGAGCCTGCCGATCCGCTCGCCGCCGACGCGCTCGATTCCGCCGCCGCGCAAGGTGACATCGACATCGAAGCGGCGGGCCAGCCCCGACAGCAGCGGCTCGTCGGCGGCCGGGCCGGCCAGGGCCAGCGTCGCCAGCGTCAGGCCGGCCGTGTTCCCATCCGCCTGCTCCAGCGGCGGGAACAGCTCGCGGGCCAGCTGCGAGCCGGGCCGGGCCGCCAGCTCGCGCACCGCGCCCTGCTCGACGATCCTGCCGGCGTGCAGCACCGCGACCTGGTCGCAGATCTGCTTGACGACGCCCATTTCGTGGGTGATCAGCATGATCGTCAGGCCCAGGCGCTGGTTGACATCGCGCAGCAGCTCAAGGATGGAGCGGGTGGTCTGGGGATCGAGCGCCGAGGTCGCCTCGTCGCAGAGCAGCACCTTGGGCTCGCCCGCCAGCGCCCGGGCGATGCCGACCCGCTGTTTCTGGCCGCCGGAGAGCTGGGCCGGGTAGGCGCCGGCCTTGTCCTCCAGGCCGACCAGCGCCAGCAGCTGCCGGACCCGCGTCTCGCGCTCGGGCCGGCCGCGGCCCATCACCTCCAGCGGGAAGGCGATGTTTTCGGCCACGGTCCGCGAGCTGAGCAGATTGAAGTGCTGGAAAATCATGCCGATCTGCTGCCTGGCCCGGCGCAGGCCGCCGGCGCCGAGCCTGGTCAGCTCGCTGCCGTCGACGATCACCGCGCCGCTGGTCGGCCGCTCCAGCAGATTGACGCAGCGGATCAGGGTGCTTTTGCCGGCGCCGCTCTGGCCCAGCACGCCGAACACCGCGCCCGCCGGCACGGCCAGGCTGATGTCGCGCAGGGCGGCCACGGCGGCGGCGCCGCGGCCGTAGGTTTTGTTGACGTTTCGTAGCTCGATCACACTGGAACTCCTGCTGTCTCCGTCGCGCGCGGCGGCCCGGAGCCGCGCCCCGGGCCGCCGTGCCAATCAGGCGCCTTTTAGAACGCCGGGATCACCACGCCCTCGTATTTGGTCTCGATGAACTGCTTGACCTCGGGCGACTGGAGCAGCTTGATCAGCTTCTGGACGGCCGGGTCCTGCTCATGGCCCTTGGCGACCGCCAGCACGTTGGCGTAGGGGTTGCCCTCGGCCTTCTCCAGCGCCAGCGCGTCCTTGTTCGGCTTGAGGCCGATCTCCAGCGCGTAGTTGCCGTTGATCACCGACAGCGTCGTGTCCTCCAGCGAGCGCGGCAGTTGGGCCGCCTCCAGCTCGCTGATCTCCAGGTTTTTGGGGTTGGTCGCGATGTCCTGGACCGTCGCGTCGACGCCCACGCCCTCTTTCAGCGTGATGAGCCCGTTGGCGGCCAGCAGCTGGAGCGCGCGGCCGGCGTTGGTCGGATCATTGGGGATCGCCACCACCGCGCCGTCCGGCACCGCGTCAAGCGCCGTGATTTTCTTGGAGTAGATGCCCAGCGGCTCGATGTGGACCGCGCCGACCGAGGCCAGATCCAGCTTGCGGTCGCTGGCGAACTGCTCCAGGTAGGGCACGTGCTGGAAGAAATTGGCGTCGATCTGGCCCTCGCTCAGCGCCAGATTGGGCTGGACATAATCAGTGAACTCCACCACCTCCAGCGTCAGCCCTTCGCGGGCGGCCAGATTGTCCTTGATGTAGTTCAAAATCTCGGCGTGCGGCACCGGCGAGGCGCCGACTTTGAGTTTCAGGGCGGCGGGGGCTCCGGCGGCCGGGGTGGTGCCGGTCTCGGCGGCGGGGCTCGCAGTGCCACCGCAGGCGGCCAGCGCGGCCAGAATCATCGCAAGCAGACTGAATCGCAGCAGTTTCATGGGAATCTTTACCTCGTATGGGCGGCGCGTGGCCGTCGGTCTCAAAAGCGGCTGCGCGCCCTATTAAAGCCGGCGGGCGCGCAACGCAGGGAATGATAACTTTGTTTATCAACATTGTCAAGAAAGTAGAGAATGGGTTAAATCAGCCTTGGGGCGAAGCTTCGGGGGACGCGAAAGCCGCCGCGCGGACAGGCTGCGCGGCGGCTCGGGGGCGGATGGGCTGGCGGCTAGACCTTGACCACCACCAGCGTCAGATCGTCGTGCAGCTCGGCGCCGGCCATGAAGGCGTCGACCTCGCGCTGGATGTGGCCGAGCATGGCGGCGGCGCTGTCGGCGGGGCCCGAGCGGACCACCGCCTCCAGCCGCTCGAAGCCGAACAGCTCGTGGGCGCTGTTCTGGGCCTCGATCACGCCGTCGCTGCTGAGGATGACCAGATCGCCGCGGCCGAGGGCCAGCTCGCTGGGCGGGTAGCCGGCGCGGGCGCCGAGGCCGGTGCCGAGCGGGAAGCCGCCGATCTCCAGCCACTCCGCGCTGCCGTCGGCGCGCCGGACAAGCGGCGTGACGCAGCCGGCGTTGGCGGCGCGCAGCGTGGCGCCGGCCGGCCCCGGCTCGATGTCGAGATAGACCAGGGCGCAGTTCTGCATCGTGGTGCGGGTGTAGGGGATGATCGCGGTGTCCAGGTAGGCGAGCAGGGCCTCCGGGGCGAACTGCTGCTGGATGATCGACTGGAGCGAGGCCAGGCTGACGGCCATCAGCAGCGCGGCGGGCATGCCCTTGCCCGAGACATCGCCGACCGCGAGGGCGAAGCGGCCGTCGCCGAAGGCGTGATAGGCGTAGAGATCGCCGCCGACATCGCGGGCCGGCACGTTGTAGCACTGCACGTCGAGCGCCGGCCAGGCGGGCGAGGCCGGCGGCAGCAGGCTGCTCTGGATGTTGTGGGCCACGTCAAGCTCGCGCTGGAGCGCCGAGAAGCGCAGGCGCTCTTTCTCGGCGGCCTTCTGGGCGGTGATGTCGCGGATAATGCCCTCGTAGACCGCCGGCGCGCTGGCGGTGGCGGGGCGGGCCGTCGCCGTGATCAGGCAGTCGATCTCCTGGCCGTCGCTGCGCCGCAGCCGGACCTCGAAATCCTTGACCTGGCCCTGCTCGTCCATCGCCCCGGTGAACCGGCTGCGCTGGGCGGGATCGGCGTAGATCTGGGCTGCGCCCATCTGGAGCAGGCGCTCGCGGCTGTGGCCGACCAGCGCGGCGCCGGCCGGGTTGATGTCGATGATCTGGCCGTCGGGCGTGGTGATGAAGATGGTGTCGCGCGAGTCCTCGAAGATCGTGCGGTATTTCTTCTCGCTGCGCTCCAGGTTGCGGTAGAGGCTGGCGTTTTCGACCGAGATCGCGATCTGGGTCGAGAGCAGGCGCAGGACCTCGATCCGGTCGGTGGTGAAGGCGCTGGTGGCCAGATTGTTCTCCAGGTAGAGGATGCCGACCAGCGTGGCCCGATTGAGCAGCGGCATGCACAGCACCGACTTGGGCTGGCTGAGCGCGACATAATGGTCGTTGGCGTAGCCGCTCTCGTGGGTCGCGTCATTGAGCACGATGATCTCGCGGGTGCGGGCCACATAGTTGACGACCGGCTCGGGCAGCAGCGGCGCGGTGCCGCGGGCGGCCTCGGCCAGCGGCACCGACTCAAGGAACGTGATGCCCTCCTCGGCGGTGCCGAGCGCGTCGACCGTCAGGCCGGCCGGGCCGTTGAGCAGCAGCACGCCGCGCTGGGCGCCGGCGTTTTCCATCACCAGCATCAGCATGCGCGACAGCAGCGAGCCGAGCACGATCTCGCCCGAGATGGTCTGCGAGGCCTTGAGCACGCTGCTGAAATCCAGGGCGCTGGACATCGTCGTGCCGCTGGCGGTGATCGTCGCCGAGGGCGCGCCCTCCTTGGCGCTGAGGAACTGCGGGTACTCGCGCTCCAGCGCCTCGACCTTGACCCGCGCGCCCCAGCGCTGGTAGGAGTAGTGGGCGTCGCGCAGGTAGTAGCGGGCCAAGCGGCCCTGGCCCTGGGCGAGATAGGCTCGGCCGGCCAGCTCGTAGGCCAGCGCCGCGTCATTGATGTAGGCGTGCTCCAGGGCGCCGTCGATCGCTTGGTCGTAGGCGGCGCGGGCGTCGCCGGGCCGGCCCTCGATCCGCGCCAGCTCGGCCTCGACCAGCCGGTATTTGTGCATGTAGTTCATCGGCGCGCCCTCGGCCCAGGGCCGCAGCTTGCCCTGGTTGGACTCGACCTTCGCCAGCAGCGCCGCTCGCTCATCGGCCCCGGCCCGCTCCCAGGCCGCCAGCCGCACCAGCGAGTCGTAGAAGAAGAAGGGCGGGTAGGTGGTGGCGCCGGCGGCGGCGTCGATGAACTGCTCGGCCTCGTTGGCGGTCGCCAGCGCCTGGTCGATGCGCCCGAA
>DASWWB010000629.1:0-5269 GCA_036406115.1 Herpetosiphonaceae bacterium | reverse complement strand
CACGCCAGCTGATCGCTCAGATTGAGGGTCGGCGTCAGCTCGATATCGTGCCAGTCCCAGGCCAGGTTGTTGGTGGGGGTGATGGTGGGCGTCAGCTCGATGTCGTGCCAGTCCCACGCCAGCAGATTGTTCAGATCGAGGGTGAGCGTCAGCTCGACGTCGTGCCAATCCCAGGCGACGGGGGCGGCGGGCTGATTGCCGGCGGGGGCGCCGCTTGCAAGTGACTGGGCCGACGCCGTGCCGACGAGCGCCCATACGCCGGCGGCCAGCGCCAGCACGACAATCCATCGCCCCCAAGTTGCAACGTAGGTTTCTGCTAGCCGACGGACGCTCATTCCAAACCTCCCAGACGCGAGTTCAACGTTTCGATGAACTCACTCTAGGAGCCGGCATGGGACAGCGATGGGACGCGAATGAGACAGGCGGGCGACGCCTGGGACAGGCGATGGGAATCGCGACCGGCCGCTAGTGGCTAGCGGCCGGTCGGGCGGTTCGGCGGGGCTGGGCTGCTAGGCTGAGGCGTGGAGGGCGCGCTGGTAGAGCAGCTCAAGATCGGGGGCCGGATCGAGCCCGAGCGATTCATTGAGCAGCTGGCGGTAGGCGAGATAGGCGGCGATGGCGTCGGCGCGCTCGCCGCGCTCCAGGCGGGCGCTGATCAGGGCCATGGTCGCCCGCTCGTGGAGCGGGTGGAGCCGCACGGCGGTCTGATAGGCGGCGATCGCGGCATCGGTGCGCTGGCGGTCCTGGTCGAGGGCGCCCACAACCAGCCACAGCTCGGCGCCGCGCCTGCTGATGCGCTCGCGCTCGCCCAGGACCCACGGCTGATCGCTGGCTGGCAAGAGCGGCAGGGCGGCGTAGGCGGCGGCTTGGCGCAGATCGGCCTCGTCGCTGTCCGCAAGCGGCGTGCTGTAGACGCGCAGCAGATCGGCGTCCAACTCATGGGGCGGCACGCCGAGCCGGTAGCGGCCGTTCTCGAAGCTGATGCACTCGGGCAGGGCCTTGCGAACGCGCTGGAGCATTTTGTTCCAGCGCGACGTGGTCTCCTCGTCCTCGCCCCAGAGGCGGGAGCGCATCAGCTCGGCGGTCATGCCCTCGGGGCCGGCCAGCAGCAGCAGGGCCAGCAGCTCGGGGCCGTGGCGGGGCAGGGTCACCGGCTGGCCCTGCCAGACCAGCTGGATCTGGCCCAGCAGGCGGGCGGTGAGGCGCGGCTCGACGGCGGGCAGCGCGGTCTGGGCCGCCAGGAAGCGCTGGGCGCTGGGCGAGTGCCACTGGTGATAGGCGGCGTTGAGCACCGCCGGATAGAGCCTGGCGATCGGGCCGAGCAGCATCGGCACGCCGCCGCGCCCCTCCAGCAGCAGCTCATCGAGGGCGCGCCACTCCGCCGCCGCCTGCGCCGGCTCGCCGTTGACCCAGGCCGCCGCCGCCGCCAGCAGCGTCAGCAGGCCGTGGACCAGGCTGGAGTGCGGCCCCAGCCCTTTGCGGGCCTCTGCCAGGGCCGGCAGCCCGCCGTTGAGCCGCAGCCCGAGCCTGCACGCCACCTGGGCGACGACCATCCAGGCGTTGTCAAGCGGCGCCTCGGCCGGCGCCTGCGAGACGGCGTCCAGCAGCGAGGTGAGGCTGGCGTTGTCGCCCAGCGCGGTGGCGGCGAAGGTGCGCAGGGCCTGGGCGTAGAGCATCACCGAGGTGTTGCGGGTGGTGTGGGCCAGATCGACGGCGGCGCGGTAGCGGAGATCGGCGGTGGTCCAGTCGCCCTGCACCACGGCGATGTCGCCGCGCGTGGCGAGGGCCGCCGCCGCGCCGCGCCGCCGGTCGCCGGCCAGCGCCCGCGTGTAGGACTCCTCGGCCTGCGCGGCGGCTTCGTCGAGCCGGTTGGTGTGCAGCATCACGACGGCGCGCATGTTCAGCACCACCGCGATGTCGGGCGGCGAGCCGAGGGCGATCCAGGTGCGCTGCGCCAGTTCGAGATAGCGCTCGGCGAGGATGTAGCGGCCGAGCCGCGCCGCCGCGTTGCCGCAATCGCCGAAGGCCATCGCCAGCAGCCGGCTGGGGCCGCCGCCCCGCGCCAGGGCGCTCGACTCCTCCAGGCTCAGCAGCGCCGCGTCGTCGTTGCCCCTGGTGGATTGGGCGATGCCGTGGATTCGCAGCGCCCTGGCCCGGTCCATCGGCTCCAGCCGGTTGTCGTGGAGATAGGGCCGCACCAGCTCGTCGGCGGCGTTGATGTCGCCGCGCGCCTGCTCGATGTTGGCCTGGATGAGATGCATCGCCCGGATATGCTCTGGCGCGGGATTGCCGGCCAAGATGGTGTCGCTGGTGAGCAGCGCGCCGGTGAAATCGCCCATCGCCGCCTGGCTGCGCACCAGCAGCAGCTCGGCGTCGGGCGAAAAACTGTGGGGCCGGACCAGCTCCAGCCAGCGCACGAGGTCGGCGGCGCTGCCTGTGTCCCGCAGCCGCTCGCCCTGGCTGATCAGCAGGTCATGGAGCACCTGCCACTGGGCGGTGTCCTGGCCCATCTGGACCGCCAGCCCGGGCTGCCCCTGCTGAAACGCGATCGCGCTCAGCTCGGCGACAACCATGCGCAGCCGCGCCGGATCGCGGCCGAGGGTTTGGAGCAGCGTGTCCCGCAGGTGGGGCAGCAGCAGCGCCGGCTCGTCGGTGAGCAGCAGGCCGGCCTGGCGCCACATGCGCAGCAGCCGGTCGCCGTCGGAGCGGCCGGTCGCGGCGTTGATCTGGGGGACGCCCAGGGTTCTGCTGGGCGCCAGCAGCAGCAGCGCCTGCTGCCAATCATCCGGCAGGGCGCTGATCTGGGCCTCGACGGCCATCTGGGCCAGCTGGGGGTCGGACGGCCAGCCGAGGTTGCAGGCCAGCGCGACCAGCGACGCCCAGCCGCTGGTCGCCTCCAGCAGCTCGGCGATGACATGCTCGCTCGGCGCCGCGCCGCGCTGGGCGACCCACAGGTCGCGGCATTCGTCGGCGTCGAACGCCAGCAGCCGGCCGTCGATCACCACCATCTCGCCGTTGATGGCGAGCTGGACGAGCTGGGGCAGGGCTGGGAAACTGAGCGAGCTGAGGATCAAGGTGCAGCGCGGGTCGTCGAGCAGGCGGGCGAGGAAGGCGCCGAGCGCGCGGTCGGGCACGCCGTCGGGGCTGAGCGCGAGGTGGAGATTGTCGATCGCCGCCACGAACGGCGGGCCGGGCTGATCGAAGGGCGGGATGGCGCCGGGGGCGGTGCTGGCCCAGGCTGCCGGGGTGTCCTGCCAGCCGGCGCTGGCCCGTCGCAGGTCGATTCGGGCCGCCGGCAGCTCCAGGCCGGCGAGGAGGTCGCCCGCCAGCACGCTTTTGCCGCTGCCCGGCCCGCCGATCACCAGCACGACTCGCGGCGCTGCGGCCTGCGAGCGTTGCCTGACCAGTTCGAGGAAACGCAGACGCTCAATATGGATCACAAGTGTCTCTCGATGCTGAAGGGGAGGATGCGCACGTTGATCATATCACAGAAGCCCGCGCCAACGCATCCCGACTCGCCGCCGATTCGCTGGTTGTGTCTGCGGCAGCGATTAGTTGCCATCAACGGCGCGCTCCTCGTAGTCCTGCGGCTTTCCCGCGAGCAGCGCGGCGATGCGCTCCCGGCGCTCGCGCTCTAGCTCCTCGATCTGGGCGCGGCACTCGGCCAGTTCGCTGTCGATCGCCGACTGGCGCTCCCGAAGCTCGGCGATCTGCGCCAGAACGGCGGCGAGGCTGGCGCTGTCGGTCCAGGGTGCTGGTTCGTCCATTGGCTGTCCTGTGCGAAAACGATTGCAACGGCGATTGTCTGTCTTGGCTTAGCCTACGCCAAGCCATGGGACAATCATGAGACAACTATGGGACAAGGGGCGGCGCTGCGCGCGGATGGGCCGCGACGATCGTCAGCGTAGCGCCGGGGGCGGCGCGGGCCTATACTTGCTGTGGAACGCGGGGCGATTACCGCTCCCGCAGCGCAAAGGAGCCAATCATGAAGATCACACGCAGCGGCGCCGCGCCGTCGGGCCGCGGGCCAGCCGAGTGGTTCACCGGCACGGTCCGCATTGATCCGCTTTTCGCCGCCACGGAGCTGAGCCGGGCCGCTGGCAACGCCGTGACGTTCGAGCCGGGCGCGCGCACGGCCTGGCACACCCATCCGCTCGGCCAGACGCTGATCATCACCTTCGGCAGGGGCTGGGTTCAGCGCGAGGGCGGGCCGGTCGAGGAGGTCCGCCCCGGCGATGTCGTCTGGTTCGAGCCTGGCGAGAAACACTGGCACGGCGCTTCGGCGACCGCCGCCATGCAGCATATCGCGATCCAGGAGGCGCTCGACGGCAAAGCCGTGGACTGGCTGGAGCACGTCAGCGACGAGCAGTACGCCGGCCCGTCTTCCTAGCCGGGCGGGCGGCGCCGGACGCGGGCGCCGCCCCTGTGCTATACTTCACATGCCAGGCGCCACCGCCCTGGCCCCCAGCCCGGCGGGACGACCCGCCGCCGCTGTCTTTTGTGGGGACGACCCCGCCGAAGGAATCACCGCTATGGCATGGGTGCTGCTTGGGATCGCCGGCCTGCTGGAAATGGCATGGGCGCTCCTCCTCAAGCAATCAGACGGCTTCACCCGCCCCCTTCCGACGATCGGTTTTATCATCAGCCTGTTTCTGAGCATGGGTTTGCTGGCCCAGGCGCTCAAAACGCTGCCAGTCGGCGCGGCCTATGCGATCTGGACCGGGATCGGGGCGGCCGGCACGGCGGTTGTGGGCATGCTCTGGCTGGGCGAGCCACGAAGCGCGCTCAAGTTCATCTCCCTGCTCCTGCTGCTCGCGGGGATCGCCGGGCTTCGCCTCAGCGTTTCGCGCTAAGGCTGGCGGTTTGGATTGGCGAGGGGGCTGCCGAATCCGGCAGCCCCCTCGTCGCGTACGTTTCCGTCCCGCCTAGCCTTTGAGCTCGACTTCGACCGTGGTGAAAAGGCCGATCCGCACATTGGCGGCGCCGCTGATCCGCATGGGCTGGTGCGGCGGGAGCTGGCTGCCGGAGAGAAAGACCCCGTTGCCGCTGCCCAGATCCGTGACCGTCAGCCCGCCGCCCTGGAGCTGGAACTCCGCGTGGAGCCGCGAGATCGAGGCGTCGCCCGCGATCCGCAGGGTGGCCTCGCCGCGCCCGACCGTGCAGGGGAAGGTCGTGATGGTTGTTTCGCGGCGCTCCGACGGATCCGGCGTCTCCAGCACGCGAATCCGCAGCCGCGGCTGATTGGCGGCGGTGGGCAGATAGAAAATTT
>DASWWB010000628.1:0-1880 GCA_036406115.1 Herpetosiphonaceae bacterium | reverse complement strand
GCGCGTGGGTGCTCACATCCTACTCCTTCTCGGCCTGGGCGGCCTGTTTTTCGGCGGTGCGTTTGGCCTTGGCGATCAGCTTCTCACGGACATAGGTGATCACATCACCGACGGTCGTGAAGGCAAAGCCTTGCTCTTCCGGGATATAGACCTGAAACGTGTCTTCAATGCCGGTCATAAGCTCCATCGTGGCCATCGAGTCGAGCGGCAGACTGAGGAGATGGGTCTCAGGGGTGATCGCGGCCGTATCAACCATGTCGCGATCTTCGTCCGCTACCACGGTTTCAACCAGGGTGCGGAGCTGGCCCAGGATCGTCTCATCGGTGGGTACAGCAGGTACAAGCGTGGTCATGGACCACTCCTTTCTATCAGCGGCCAGCGTGGGCCGAGAGGCGCTCCGCCAGATACGCATCAACCATCGCGCGACATTGCGGACCAACGCCGAAAATGAAATTGTAGGCCGGGCCAAAGGAATGCTGGGCCATGGCGCCGGCAAAGAAGAGACCAGGAATCGTTGATTGGTAGTGGCGATCCAGATGGGGCGCGCCATCGTGGGTGACCAGCCCATCGCGGATGGATGGATCCCCGAGCAGCAGATGTTGGCTCAGATCAACCTTGTAGCCGGTGGCAGCGATGATCTGATCGACCGTGATCGATCGCCCATCGCGGAATGTGACGTGGACAGCGCCCTGGGTCTCATCAGCCTGAGCCAGCTCGGCTCCACACCACACCTGGACTGGTGTGCGCTGGAGCTGGGCTTCGATCCATGGGGCTACGGTGGTGGGCAGCATGCGCTTCCGCAGCGGGTCGTGCCAGCTGTCAGGGAGGTGATGAAAGACCATCGGTGAATTACTGAGGAGCGAGATAAAGAGCCGCGACAGGAGGTCATGAATATCGGCGTAGTAGATAGATTCAGCCCGCTGGGCGAGCGTGACCTGGGCGCCCTGGAGCTGCGCATACAGTGCAAGCTCAAACGCGCTCTGGCCACCGCCAACCACCAGCACCCGCTGCCTAGCATAGTCGCGCCGCGTGCTGGCGGGCGTGCTATGGGCGTAGCGCGTGATGGGCAGGTTCTTGGTCAGGAGTGCGGGGATCGCCTGATAGTGCGTCAGGCCCGTCGCGACCACCACCGCCGCTGCGCGCACGGTCTGGTGCATCGTCTCGACCAGAAACTGCCCATCTGCGCGCCGGAGCCAGGTCGCCCCAGTGTTTGATGCCTCGATTCCGATCTGCTGCTGAAACCAGGCGCCGTAGTCAAGAAAGACCGCTTTTGACACCGGCTCCTGCTGCGCAGGATCGCGCTGGATATGGGTCAGATACTGGCCCAGGCTAAACTCGCCAGCCGGATGTGACAGGCTCGTCAGGTCAATCGGTGACCGTAGCTGCATATCCGCGAGCATCTGCTTCTTCCAGAAGGCGAGCGGCTCGCCAAACAGCATGTAGGGGATGCCGGCAACCTGTGCGTGGGCGGCTACGCTTAGTCCGTAGGGGCCAGCCCCAATAATTGCGAGCTGGGTCTACACCTCGGTCATACGGTTACCTCATCCAGCAGCAGCGTCGGCGGGTGGGGGACGGCTGGCTGTGCCGCGAGAATGGCGCGAATATCCTGGACGTGGTGGTCCTGGTGCTCCGCCACATGCACGAGAAACACGCTCAAGGGCGCCCACTGAAGGTTATGCATCTGAAAGCAGGGCCGCTGGAGGTCGGCCTCGGTGCAGTGCTGGAGGAAGTGATTGAGCGCTGCACGCCCTGCCCACTGATCTACCAGCAAGTCCTCATAGGAACGCCTGCGCAGAAGCTGTTGCTGGATGCGGTTGAAGGTCCGCACCACATGCGGGACGAGGGCATTTGGAAAGCGCAAACTCAGGCCCACCCGCGCG
>DASWWB010000627.1:0-5242 GCA_036406115.1 Herpetosiphonaceae bacterium | reverse complement strand
GCCATGGCCGAGATCGAGGCGCTGCTGGCCCGCGAGCTGCCGGACGCCGCCCAGGCCGGGCTGCTGGCCCAGGCGGCCGCCCGCGATCTTCCCGTGCTGCGCGGCGAGTCCGTCCGCCTGGGCTGGGGCGCGCGCTCGGCGCCCCTGGGCGACGGCCCGCCGGACTGGGAGCGATTGGGCCGCATCCCGCTCGCCGCCGTGACCGGCACCAACGGCAAAACCACCACCGGCCGCCTGATCGACCACACGCTGCGCTCGGCGGGCTGGCGAACCGGCCGCACCGACACCGACGGCATCTGGGTCGGCGGCAAGCTGCTTGAGTCCGGCGACTGGACCGGCTTCGGCGGCGCGGCGGCGATCCTCGCCCACCCCGAGGTCGATATTGCGGTCCTGGAGACGGCGCGCGGCGGAATCCTGCGGCGCGGCCTGGCCTTCGATCGCTGCGATGTGGCGGTCGTGACCAATGTCGCCGAAGATCATCTGCCGGACCGCGGCGTGGCGACGGTCGCCGAGCTGGCCCGGGCCAAGGCCGCGATTGTGCGAGCGGTCCGGCCGGACGGGCGGGCGGTGCTCAACGCCGACGACCCGACGGTGGTGGCGGAGGTGGCACCCGACGCCGCCGCGCCGATCATCTGGTTCAGCCTGGAGGCCGAATCGCCGCTGATCGCCGCCCATCGCCAGGCCGGCGGCGCGGTCCTCCTGCTGCGCGGCGCCGAGCTGATCCTGGCCGAGGGCGAGGCTGAGCACGTGCTGCTGGCCGTCGCCAATCTGCCGATCGCGCTGGGCGGCCTGGCCCGCCACAACATCGCCAACGCTCTGGCGGCGGCCGGCGCGCTGCACGCCCTGGGCCTCGCGCCGGGCCAGATTGTCTTCGGCCTGGCCTCGTTCCAGCCCAGCCCCGACGACAATCCCGGCCGGCTCAATCGCTTCGAGCGCGACGGCATGGCGATTGTGCTGGACTACGCCCACAACGCCGACGGCCTGCGCGTGCTGCTCGCCAGCGCCCGGCCGCTCGTCGCCCCCGGCGGCAGGCTGCTGCTGATCTACAGCGGCACCGGCGACCGCACCGACGAGCAGATCCGCGAGCAGGGCGCGATTATCGGCGCCAGCGTCGACCGCTTCATCATGCGCCGCGATCCCTATTTCCTGCGCGGCCGGCCCGAGGGCGAGATCGAGCCGCTGCTGCGTGCGGGGACGGCGGACGCCGGCCTGCCGCCCGAGGCGATCGCCGAGGTCGACGGCGACGAGCAGGCGCTGGCGCTCGCCCTAGCGGAGCTGCGCCCGGGCGACGTGCTGGCCTTCGCCGTCCACCGCGAGCGCCAGGCCCGGATCGACCAGCTGCGGCGCTGGGAGCGCGGCGAAAGCTAATCTGACTGGTTCAGCGCGAGGGGCTTGCGGGCCGAATGCGATGGATGTGCGGCGAGCGGCGGGAAAGTTCGGGGGGATGGGCTGATGGGCTGCGCGGCGCTGGCGGGCCAACTCGCCAGCGCCGGAGGTTGGGGCGGCCTAGATCGCCTCGGGCATCAGGCGGCGGGCGGCGAACAGGCCCGCCGGGGTGCCGGCCAGCTCTGCCAGCAGTTCGTCGGCGACCATCAGCCCCAGGCCCAGGCCGTGGCCGTTGAAGCCCACGGCGAACGCGATGCGCTCGTCGCGGCGGAGCCTGCCGACCAGCGGCAGGCCGTCGGTGGTGAAGCCCATCGTGCCCGACCAGCGGCGCTCGATCGGCACCTCGGCCAGCTCGGGGAAGTGGCGGGCCAGGAAGGCGTCAAGCGCCTCCTGGATGAGCGCGGTGGTTTGATCGGCGTAGGTGCGCTCGTCGTCGAAGGCCAGGTTGCGGTAGCCGCCCAGCACCAGCCGGCCCTCGGGCGTTTGCTGGAAATACTCGAAGCCGTGATCGCAGTAGGCCGCCTGCTCCAGGATGCGGGGCGCCGGCGCGGTGGCCAGCACCTGGCCGCGGGCCGGGATGATCAGGCCGGCGAACTCCCGCACCAGCAGCGGCGTCCAGGCGTTGGTGGCCAGGAAGACTCGCCCGGCCAGCACGTCGCCGCCGCGCGCGCGCACCAGCACCCCGTCGTCCCGCGATTCCAGGGCGTAGACCTCGGCGGCCTCGCGGATGCTGGCGCCGCTCTCCTTCAGCATCGCCGCCGCCAGCAGCGCCGGCTGGATCGCGCCGTCCTCGGGATTGCCGATCGCCCCGGCGAAGCCGCGCTTGAGCGGATCGGTCGCGTGCCAGGTGGCGGCGAAACCGGCCTCGTTCATCAGCTCGACAGACTGGCGCAGCTCCTCGGCTTCGGCGTCGTTCACCGCCAGGATATAGCTGCCGCAGCGCCGCACCGGCGTGCCGAGAGTCGTGGCCCAGCTGATCATCGCCTCGCGGTTGCGGACCGTCACCTGCCATAGCTCGCGGGTGGTGTCGGCGCCGTACAGCTTGCAGGCGGAGAGATAGGAGTGGGCCACGCCGGTGAGGAGCAGGCCGCCGTTGCGCCCTGATGCGCCGCCGGCTACATGGCGGGCGTCGAGGACCGCGATCGTGTGGTTGTCCGCCCGCAGGCGCAGCGCCAGGTAGGCGCCGATGATGCCGGCGCCGATAATCACCGTGTCGGCGCGCGGCGGCGCGGCGCCCGGCGCATCTTTGGGCGCGCCCGGCGTCTGCCAGATGCCAACGCTCATGAAAAGCTCCGTGCCAGTAATCGAGGCGGCTAGGCCAGCTGCTCCAGCACCTCTTTGATGATTTGCTCAAGCCGGTCAAGCGAGAAGGGCTTGGTGAGGAAATAATCGACGCCGGCGCTGCGGGCCTTGCGTTCGACATCAGGCGTGGCGTAGGCCGTGATGATAATCACTTTGATCGCGGGATACAGCTCTTTGACTTTTTGGGTCAGCTCGGTGCCTGTCATGCCGGGCATGTTGTAATCGGTGATCAGCAGCCGGCAATCGCGCTCGGCCATCACGCCCAGGGCTTCCTGGCCGCCATTGACGGTTACAATGTCATAGCCGCCTGTGAGGTCGCGCATAATGCGGTGCAGGATAATCAGGATATCCGGCTCGTCTTCCACAAGCAAAATCGCCGGATTGCGGCTGGGACTATTCATCAAGGGCCTCCAAATCAAACACGTCAGCTGCTGTCAAGCGTGGCTCTATCATCGGGGAGAACCGCAAATATTGCAAGTTGCCGCTGGCCTGGGCGCGCTACGCCTCGTCGTCTTCCGGCTCGGGCTGGGCGCCGGGCCGGCCCTTGAGCGTGCGCTCGACCAGCTGGGGCAGCTTGGCGGCGAAGGCGGAGTTGGCGACCACCCGGTCGCAGCCGGCGTCGCGGGCCGCCTGCTGGCGCTCGGCGTCCACATGCGAGCCGAAGGCCAGAATCTTGGGCGCCGGCTCAAGGCGTTTGGCGGCGGCGATCAGCTCGCGCCAGCCCGCCAGATCGGCCCGCAGATCGACGATCAGCAGCCCCAGGCCGGGGCGGAGCGCCTCGCGGGCGACGGCCAGCTCCTCGACGACCTGGGCTTGGTAGCCGAGCTGACGTAATACGTCGCGCACTCGCACGCCAAACATCAGATCGGGGATCAGGGCCAGGATGGACTGTTCGCTCATTGGGGCTCCTCAGGCTTGCTGGCGGCGGCGGTAGTTGGCGACCATCACGGCAGCGACCGCCGCCAGCACCGTCCCCACGCATTGGCCGATAATAAACGCCAGCGCATACGGTCCGTAGTCAGCGAACCCGTCAGAGAGGCTCGCCAGGGCCATGACGCCCAACCCGAACCCGCCGACCAGGGCTCCGGCGTCGCGCGGATCCTCGGGCGCCATCGCGCCGGCCACCCCGCCGCTGATGACCGTCATCAGCACCGGCAGGATCAGGCCGACCAGCACATGGATTGGATTGGAGAAGTTGAGATCGGCGAAATTATCCAGCCCGGCGAGCGGCCAGCTGGTGCCGAAGACGAGGAATGGGCTTAGGATCAGCGAGTCCAGGGCGTACCCCGTCGCTCCGGCCCAGAGAACGCGAAACCCGCGCATGCAGCCTCCTCAAACGTCGCCTGCGATCTAATATCGATTGTAACACTTTAACGCCAACGGGGCGCGCCTGGGCGCGCCCCGTCGGCTCCTGGTGCCTAGGGAAACTACTCCTCGCCGTCGCTCAGCGTGCGGCGGATCGCGTCGCGGCGGGCGCGCTGGTCGCGGTTCTCGCGCTCCTCGTCGTAGTCCTCTTTCTCCAGCCGCTTCTTGCTGGGGCGCCGGGTGTCCTCGGAGCCGAACTTCGACAGCAGGTCGTGGATCGTCGCGTTCTCGCCCTCGAATGCCGGCTCCTCGGCGTCGCCGAAGGTGAAGACTTCGGGCTCGCGCGGCGGCCGGTTATCGTTGCGGTCGCGGCGATCGCGGCCCCCGCGGCCGGCCCCGCCGCCCATGCCGCCACCACCGGTCCGCGGCCCGCGCTCTTCGCGGCTGGCCGGGTTGCTCCAGTCGCGGTCCAGCCGCGAGGAGCCGGAGGTCGAGACCGGGCCGGCGGGCGGCGTCAGGCGCAGCGAGAGGCTGATCCGCTTGGAGGAGGGATCGACCTCCAGCACGCGGACCTGGACCTTCTGGCCGACCTGCACGACATCCTCGACCTTGCCGATCCGGCCTTCGCTCAGCTCGGAGATGTGGACCAGACCGTCGCGGCCCACGCCCAGGTCGATGAAGGCACCGAACGGCGCGATGCCGTTGACCGTGCCGTCGAGGATGGCGCCGGGCTCGATGCCATCGAGATTGGCCTCGCGGCGCCGACCGCCGCCGCCACCGCCGCCGCCACGCGGCCGCTCCTGGTAGCCTTCCTGGGCGCGGCGCAGCGAGAGGCTGATCCGCTGGCCCTCGGGATCGACCTCCAGCACGCGGAAGGTGTAGCTGTCGCCCACCGTCACCGCGTCCTCGGCCCGCTCGACCCGGCCTTCGGCCAGCTCGGAGATATGGACCAGGCCGTCCTTGCCCACGCCGATGTCGACGAAGACGCCGAACGGCGCGATGCCGTTGACGGTGCCCTCGATCAGATCGCCGACCTGGATGGTGCCGAGCTTCTCCAGATTGACTTCCTGGCGGCGGCCGCGGGAGCGGCGTTTGCCGTCGCCGGGCTGCTCGACGCGCGGCGAGCGCATCGTCAGGCTGATGCGGCGGGCGTCGGGATCGACGCTCTTGATCCGCACCCGCACCGTGTCGCCGATCTGCACCAGGTCGCTGGGCGACTCGATGCGGCGATCGGCCATCTCGGAGATGT
>DASWWB010000626.1:0-2521 GCA_036406115.1 Herpetosiphonaceae bacterium | reverse complement strand
CGCCCCGGGAGCGCCGGAGCTGCCGGCGCCAGCGGCCTCGAGGCGGGCGAAGGTGCCGGCCGCCGTGGCGACCGGGGCGAGCCGATAGGAGGGGACCGTAAGCTGGATCACTGCCTGACGGTCAGCGGCGCTGATCAGGCGGGGGGAAGCGGCGGCTGTCGCATCCGCTTCCCGGGACACCGGAAAAGAGAGCAGGGAAAAAAGGACAACCAGCAGTCCGACGCTGCGGGCGCGTTGAAGTGACACCATCATGCTCCTCGATCGAAACCTTGAGCCAGTCAGCAAATAGACTATCGAAACAGCATCTTGGCGCCGGAACGAGCCTCCGCAGCGCCAAGCCTAATGCTTGCGGCGCGGATCGAATTGGTCAAGCGCGGTGGGAACATGGCCGCCAGGCAAGGGCGAGCCGGCGCGCGTCTCCAGAGTCAACTCATGCACAATCTCGGGCTTGCCGTAGGGTTTGCGGGCCTCGGGGCTCGCTGCGGCCGGGTGGTCCTGGGGTTGGACGGGCTGATTGTCGATGTGGGACATGAGTCCTCCTTAGTAACAGTGCCGTAAACGTTTTGAGACTCGCCGCGTCAATTATAGCTCGTTACGAGGCTCCGAACAAGCCGGGGCAGCTTCGACAGGCCTATCCTACCAGGCCAACCTTACGGGCAAGATTAAAACCCGGCGGCGGCCCGCGCCTCAAGCAGCGGCCAGAATGAGTCGTCGGGCAGGAATAGCAAGCGCCAGACCGGCGCTTCGGCCGCCAGGCGCCGGGCGCGGCCGAGCAGCGTCGGCAGCCGCCCCGGATCAAGCGAGATCACCGGGGCGCTGGCGCTGATCTCGGCGACCGCCTGGCCCGGGCTCATCGGCTCCAGCGCGACAGCCGGCGCCTGGACCAGCCGGCAGAGCGCCGCCAGCGGGCTGCTCGCCGCCCCGGCCGGCCGCACCTGCGACGGATTCCAGAACGGCGTGGCGTGGACCTGCCAGCGACCCGCCACCGGCAGCAGCGCCACCAGATCGTCGTTCAGGACGCGGGCGCCGCGCGAGACGCGGGCCACGGTGGTTTTGCCGCTGCCGGAGTGGCCCCAGAACACATAGCCGCGGCCGCCGCGCTCCAGCCCGGCGGCGTGGAACAGCAGGCCGCCGGCGTCGAACAGCAGCAGGGCGTAGATCATGCGGACGAAATAGTCGCAATCTTCGGCCGGATAGCGCGACGAGAGATCCAGCCCGGCCTCGCCGGCGGCGGCGTCGATCCAACCGGCGTAGCCCGGGGCCGCGCAGCGCGCCACGCCGCCGGCGAAGCTGATGCCCTGGTCGAGGGTCGGCAGCTCGCGGGCCGCCCCCGCCAGGCTGATCGTTGCCGCGAGCCGGGGCGGGCCGGCGGCGGGGAAATCGGCGTAGCGCTCGCGCAACAATCCGGCCAGCGCTCCGTCGCCGCAGCGCAGCTCGATCGGAATGCCGGCGACGGCGAGCGAACAGACGGCGGCGTCAGCCATGGGCGGCCCCCGGTTCGCGCCAGCCGGCGGCGAGCAGCGCCAGCGCCGCCGCCAGCAGCCCCAGCCAGAGCCATGCCGGCCAGGCGGCGCGCTCGGCCGTGACCTCCACCGTGCCCTGGCGCGAGGTCGCGCCGCCGGCCTCGACTTCCTCAAGCTGATAAAAATAGGTGCGGCCGGCCAGCACGTCGGTGTCGGTGAAAACATACGACCCACCCAGCAGCGGATCGGGGGCGGCGGGGATGAGCTGCGGCGTGACCCGCGCGAAGGGGCCGTCGGCCTGTTCGCCGCGATAGAGATGGAAGCCGGCGCTGTTCAGTTCGCTGGCGGTGGTCCAGCGCACGGTCACCTGCGGGCGCCTGCCGGCGTCGATCCGCCAGGCCGCGGCCAGCGCCAGCAAGCCCAGCAGGCCGAGGGCCAGCACCAGGCGCCGGCGCCGCGATAGTCCGGTCAGACTCACGATCGGTCTCCTTGCGAGCGGCGGCGCGCCAGCCGGGCCAGCGTCGCCAGACCCTCGGCGGCCATGCGCGCCCAGTGGAAGGGATAGGCCGCCGGCCAGAGCCAGGCGGGCCGGAGCCGGTAGCGCCAGGCCAGATAGGCGCGGCTCGGCAGCAGCAAACCGAGGATCATCCGCAGCCGGGCCGGCCAGCTGAGCGTGGCCAGCTTGAGCCACTGGTCCATGCCTTGGCTGCGCACCGCCTGGCGCTTGCGGTCGAGGAAGCGCCGCTCCGCCGGGCTGATCGCTGCCGCCAGCGCGGCCAGGGCCGACTCGGGCAGCGGCGTGCCGAAGGCGGCGCGGGCGTGGAGCAGGGCCGCATGGAGCGCCCCGGCCCAGCGGAACGCGCTGGCGCGCTCGATCAGCTCCGGCCAGTCGAGGGCGGCGCCGTGGCGCTCCAGCAGCAGATGCAGATCGTAGCACCAGATCAGGCGCGGCTGCTCCTCGCCGTGCTGGAGCATCAGGTGGGCGGCGAGATACAGCAGGTGCGCCCCGGGCCGGAGCTGGCGCGCGCGCCCGTCGGCGGGCCAGGGCTCGGTCTGGG
>DASWWB010000625.1:0-9417 GCA_036406115.1 Herpetosiphonaceae bacterium | reverse complement strand
ATGCGGTGGAAGCGCCAGCCGAGCCCTTCGAGGACCGATTGGCGCAGCCGGTCCCGGTCCCGCGCCGACTGGGCGCTGTGGTAGGAGGCGCCGTCGCACTCGATCGCGAGGACGTAGCGGCCGGGCGCGTCCGGGTCGCGGACCGCGATGTCGATGAAGTAGCCCGCCGATCCGACCTGCGGCTCCGCCTCGTAGCCGCGCTCGTGCAATGCGCGCAGCACCTCGCGCTCGAACGGCGAGTCCGCCGGCCTGCCGCTCTCGCGCGGCAGGCCGAGCGCGCCGCTTTCAGCGTAGCTCAGGAAGCGCTTCAGCGCCCGCGGGCCGTGCTTGGCCGCGCCGTCCAGCTCCAGCTCGTCGGCGCGGAAGCTGCTGAACACCTCCATGCCGAGCTTGGCCCGGGTGATCAGCACATTGAGGCGCCGTTCGCCGCCCTCGCGGTTGATCGGCCCGAAATTCCGGTCGATGCGGCCGGAGGCGCCGCGCCCGTAGCCCACGCTGATGAAGATCACGTCGCGCTCGTCGCCCTGCACGTTCTCAAGGTTTTTGATGAAAAAGGGCTCGCCCTGGTTGGCGGTGATGAACCGCTCCAGCGCCGGCGACTCGCGGCGCAGCTGCTCGATCTCAATCTGGATCTGCTCGCGCTGGGCCATGCTGAAGGCGACGACGCCCAGCGACACCTGCGGCCGCGCCGCCGCGTGGCGGGCGACGGCCAGCGCCACCTGCCGCGCCTCCTCGGCGTTGGTCCGCTTGCCGCCCCGGTCGTAGGTCGTGCCCGGCACGTGGCGGAACACGAGGCCGGTCGCGCCGGCATTGCCGCCCGGCGACGGGAAAATCACCAGCCGGTTGTCATAAAACTCCATGTTGGAAACCGCGATCAGCGACTCATGCCGGCTGCGATAGTGCCAGGTCAGGAACCGCTCCTGCATGCCCCGGGCCCGGCACATCGCCAGGATGCTTTCGATGTCGCTGGTCAGATTGTCGTCATCGTCGAGATCCACTTCGCGATTGAAGAAATCGGTTGGCGGCATCTGGCGGGTGTCGCCGACGACGATCAGCTGGCGGCCGCGCAAAATGGCGCCGAACGCATCCACCGCTTTGATCTGCGACGCCTCGTCGAAAATGACGACATCGAACTCCAGGCGCCCGGGCGGCAGGAAATTGGCGATCGAGATCGGGCTCATCATAAACACGGGCTTGATGCGCTGGATGGCCTTGCTCGCCTCGTGCAGCAGCCTGCGGATCGGCAGATGGCGCCGTTTCTTGTTGATCTCGCGCCGGACTGTGTCCATCTCGCCCGCATGGTGGAGAGACGGCAGCTTCGCCGACAAGCTCGCCGCCAGCTCCGCCTGATTGGTGCGCAGCGATGCGCGGTCGAGGTCGCGGAACGCCAGGACCAGGCTTTCATGCTTGACTCTGTCGAATTGGGATAGCTGCGGATGATCGGCGTAGGCTTGCCCCACAAGTCCCTTGTACCACGTCCAATCGAAAGCTTGGAGGAAATCGGCGCCGGACTGCTCCCAATGCGCGGCCTGTTCGGCGATCTCGCCCAATTTCGCCTGCGCAAGCTCGATGCTGAGCTGATTGAAGCGGCTGATGGCGTACATCTCATCAAGCCGCTGGCTCCATCCCGCCAGCAGCTCGTTGAGGCGGGGCAAATCCCGCTGCGCCAATTCGGCGAGCGGATAGCGCTGGTCCAGCGCGAGGCCCTGCGTGATCTGCTCGATGCGCTGCTCGTAATGCTGGGCCGCAGCGCGCAGCTCGGCGCTGGCGCTCCGCAGCGCGGCAGGCTGCGGATTGGCGGCGAGGAAGCTGGCGGCTTGGGGCGGGAGCTGGCCGCCGCGCACCTCGCCATGCAGCGCGACGAGCCACTCGCTGAGCTGGCCGAGCGCCGCCCAATCGGAGGCCGGGCCGAGCCAGCGCGCGCCGAAGAGCGGCGGCCCGAGCGCGGCGTAGTGCTGATAGACGTTGCGGTGATACTGGAACTCAAGCACGGCGTCGACCATGGCCGCCAGCGCGCCCGGATCGGCCGGCAGCGGCGCCGGGGAGAGCTGTTGCAGCCGCCCGAGCAGCTGGCGGTAGCCGCCCGCCCAGCGGCGCCACCACTTGCCGCCGTACCGCGCCAGCTGCTGGCGGTCCGCGCGCAGATCCTGCTCCCAGGCGGACTCGGCGAGCACGCCGGCGTACTGCGCGCGCAGGTCGGCCATGCGCTGCCCTGCGCCGAGCAGCGCCCGAATCGCCTCGGCCTCGGCCAGCCACTCGGGCGCCGCGAGCCGCGCCCCGGCGAGATCGGGCGCCGCGCCCAGCCGGTCGAGGATGTCGCTCAGCCGCCCCAGATTGCGCAGCGCCAGCGGCTCTGTGAAGCCCAGCTGCTTGGCCAGGGGCGCGCCGACGCGCGCCGCCTGCTGCGCGAGGGCCAGCGCCTGGCCGAGCCAGGCCTGGGCTTGCTCGGCATCCAGCGGCGAAAATCCAGTCCTGGCCGAGCCCCAGAACAGATTCGACGAGGGCCGGCCCATGGTGTCGAGCTGGCGGGCCATGTCGCCGACGGTCTGGCGCTGGCGCAGATACTCGTTGAACGTCCAGCCGCGCATCGGCTCGAACGACCAGGTTGGCGGCGCCGCCGTCTCGCGCCGGAGCTGCAAATAGTGGCCCAGCGCGTTGATGAACGGCACGCCGCTGGCGCCGACCGGCGCGTTGACGGTGTCGCAATGGCGGTTCAGCTCGGCGCGGAGGGCGGCGAGGGCCTGGGTTTCCTCCGCGCTGTCGGGGACCTGCGGCGCGCCTTGGCTCAGCGTGCGCTCCAGCTCGCGGATCAGCGTGAGCTTGATCGCTTTGCGGCTGTGCAGCTCAAGCACCGCGTCGCCCAGCCGCGCCTTGTCGAGCCGGCTTTTGACGACGTCGAGCGCCGCCATCTTTTCGGCGACGAACAGGACTGTCTTGCCCTGGCCCAGGCACTCGGCGATGATATTGGCGATGGTTTGCGACTTGCCGGTCCCGGGCGGCCCTTGGATCACCAGGCTGCGCCCCGCGCCCGCCTCCAGAATCGCCCGCGTCTGGCTGCTGTCGGCATCCATCACAAAATGGACCGGCTGCCGGCCCAGCACCTCGTCGATCCGAACCTGCTCATCGTAGGCGGGCGGCTGCTCGCCGAAGCCCGCGCCGAGCAACTGGCCCAGGATGGGATGGTCGGCCGGCTGCTTGTCGGCGGGCCAGACAGCGGGATCGAGATCGTGGAACATCAGGTATTTGCCGAATGAGAAGAAGCCGAGGCAGATCTCATCCCGCTTGACCCGCCAGCGCTCCTGCTTGGCGATTGATTGGCTCACAGCCTGGAAAAACTGCCCGAGCGCGGGCAACTCGTCGGCGTCGGCGGCGAGATCGGCGACATAGGGCGGCAGCTCGATCCCGAAATCGTTTTTGAGCTTGAGCGCGAGCGAAAGATTCTGGCCCAGCTCGTCGCCGCTGTACTCCAGGCGAAACGTGCCGCCGTTGGCGCCGCCGCGCTTGAGCTGGACCGGCACGAGCAGCAGCGGCGCCCGCCGCAGCTTATCAGTGCGCTCATCCTCGAACCAGTGGAGGAACCCGAGCGCCAGGAACAGCACATTCACGCCCTGCTCTTGGATGAAATCCTCGGCGGCGGTTTGGATGCGCAGGAGCCGCGTGAACAGCTCTTCGGGGCCGAGCGCGGTTTGCAGCGCCGCATCGGCGTGGCGGCCGGGATCGTCGCCGGCGCTGAGCAATCGCGCGGGCGGCGGGGCGGGCCCGGCCTGCTCCGCCGATTGGCTGTCGGCTGGCGGGGAATCATTGCGAGGCGGCGGGGCGCTGGCGAAGACCATCGATGTATTGTGGTGGCAGAGGGTTTTCAGCACCTCGTCGGCCAGCTCATCCACAATGGCGAGACTGGTTAGGGGCGCCGTGAAATTGACCATGCTGTTGCTTCGGAGACTGATATCCAGGAGTTCGTTTCTGCTGCTGAGCAGGCGGGTGTGAATGTCAGCCTGGGCCATCGATCATCTCCTTGCGGGCTTCCCTGTTCGGCGCGGCGTCCGCGGGGCGAAGTGGAGCGATGCGTGGCTGGATGAGGCGCCGGAGCGTTGCGGCGGCCGCATCAGCGCGGAGCTGCGACGGTCATATCATAGCACGAACTCGCTGGGGCGCCCTAAAAAGCGCGGCGCCCCGCTCCGACGGGGAGCGGGGCGCCGGAGGCTGGCGGCCTAGGCCGGGCCGGGGACGTGAGGGGCGGGCGGGCCGAACTGGATGACCAGCTCGCCGTTTTTGAAAACCGCCTTGGTGGCGGGGCGGTCGGCGAGGGTGGTCGGCAGGATCATCTCGCGGCGGAAATTGCCAATCTCGACGAACAGCTGGTCGCCGCGCTTGGTCATGCTGACCTTGTTGACCTCGACGTGGGGCAGCGGCAGTCGCAGCGTGTACTCATCGCCCTGCTTGCTGATATCCATCGTCTTGCCCTCGAAGAAGACATCGAGCGGATTGCGCTCGCCGAAGACCGCGTGGCCGACCTGGCCCAGATCCTCCAGGCCCTTGACCTCGCGGGCGTAGAACGGCGCCTCCATAATCGGCAGGGGGGCGAAAATATCGTGGACCTGCTTGCGGTAGCCCTCCTGCTGGGCGCGCATCTGATCGAGGAAGGCGCCGCCGCTGGCCTCGCTGGGGAGCACGCGATTGAGCACGACCGCGTCGACGGGGTAGCCGTAGAGCGCCAGGTAGGTCGCGGCCCGCTGGGCCTCCTTGATCACCATGCGCTCGGGGTTGACGACCAGGCGGTAGGAGCTGACCTTGGGATCGATCAGGGTTTGGCGCAGGGCCTCGACCTGCTCGACAAAGCGCGGCAGCGTGTCGAAGACATCGGAGGCCGGGACGAGGGCGCGGATGAGCGGCTTGGCGACCTTGATCGTGGCGGTTTCCCAGCTCATCACCCGCGAGGCGTACCAAGTGAAGGTCTCGGGCATCGTCAGCAGGCGGACGGTCTCGCCGGTGGGCGCCGCGTCGACGATCACCGCGTCGAAATTGCCCTCCTTGGCCTGCTTGCGAATATGGAGCAGGCTGACGACCTCCTCCATGCCGGGGATGACCGCCAGCTCCTCGGCGGCCACATCGTTGACGCCTTTGCGGCGGAGCATCGTCGAGACAAAGCCCTGAAGCTCGCCCCAGTGCTGGCGCACCTCGTCCAGCACATTGATCTCTTGCGCCCACAGGTGGCTGCTGAGCTGAGTCGGCGTCGCGCCGACCTCGCTGTCCAGCGCGTCGGCCAGCGAGTGGGCGACATCGGTGCTGACCACCAGCGTGCGATAGCCGAGTTGCGCTGCCCGGACGGCGGTTGACGCTGCTGTGGTCGTCTTGCCGACGCCGCCTTTGCCCAGATATAAAATCAACCGCATGATGCAGGTCCTCTCTAATGATGATATGCCTGATCGGACGACAATCGCGCCCGGACTGTTGCATCATAGCACAAGGGGGCGGGGATCAGGGGTCAGGGGTCAGGGATGGTTCCGTCGCGCAGCCGGTATGGGCGGCTGGCAACGTCCGCTGCCATGGCGTTCGGCCCGACCCCTGATCCCTGATCCCCAGCGAGCGGCGCGAGCGCAGCCCCGATCCCTTATTTCCCCAGCACCAAATACCGCCGCCACTCCTCGCGCGGCTCGGGCCAGTCGGTGCGGGCGTGGGCGCCGCGGCTTTCCTCGCGGGCCAGGGCGGCGCGGGCCAGCAGCGCGCCGACCAGCAGCAGATTGGCGTCCTCGTAGCCGGCGACCGTCGCGGGGGCGGGCAGGGCCGCGTGCCAGCCGAGCAGCTGATCGCAAGCCTCGCGCAGGGCCTCGGGCGTGCGGACAATCCCGGCGTTGCGCCACATCAGCCGCTGGAGCGCCCGGCGGCTGAACGGGGCTGTCGAATCGGCGGGCGGGACATCGGCGTGGAGGGCGTCGCCGCGCTGGATTGACGGGAACGTCGGCGGCTCCATCGGCCCGTCGTCCGCCTCGAACAGCCGGCGCGCCCAGACCAGCACCTCCAACAGCGAGTTGGAGGCCAGGCGATTGGCGCCGTGGACGCCGGTCATGGCCACCTCGCCCACGGCGTAGAGGCCGGGCACGGCGGTGCGGCCGTGGAGATCGGTCACCACGCCGCCGGTCATGTAGTGGGCGGCGGGGGCCACGGGGATGGGCTGGGCCGTGATGTCCAGGCCGTGGGCGGCGCAGACGCGGGCGATCGTGGGGAAGCGCAGCAGGATGTGGTCGGCGGGCAGGTGGCGCAGGTCGAGCAGCACATGGTCTTCGTCGCGGGCGACCATCTCGGCGGCGATGCCGCGGGCCACCACGTCGCGCGGCGCTAGCTCGGCGTCGGGGTGGATGGCCTGCATGAAGCGCTCGCCGGCGCCGTTGCGGAGCAGCCCGCCCTCGCCGCGCACCGCCTCGGAGATCAGGAAGCCGGGCGCGCCGGGCAGGCGCAGGGCGGTCGGATGGAACTGGAAGAACTCCAGGTTGGCGACGCCGGCCCCGGCGCGGAACGCCAGCGCCACGCCGTCGCCGGTCGCCACCGCCGGATTGGTCGTGGCCTGGTAGAGCTGGCCGGCGCCGCCGGTCGCCAGGACAATCTTCTTGGCGCGCAGCTCGGAGCGCTCGCCGGTGCGGGCGTCGAGGATGCGCACGCCCACCGCCCGTCCGCCCTCGACGATGATCTCGGTCGCCAGCGTCCAGGCGCGGACCGTGACGTTGGTGTTGGCGACGACGCCGGCCAGCGTGGTCTCGATCGCCGCGCCGGTCGCGTCGCCGCCGGCGTGGAGGATGCGGCGCTCGGAGTGGGCGGCCTCGCGGGTCAGCGCGATCTCGCCGTGATGGGTGTCGAAGGGCACGCCCAGGCCGATCAGCTCGCGCACGCGGGCCGGGCCCTCCTCGCAGAGCACGCGCACCGCCGCCGGGTCGCTGAGCCCGGCGCCGGCCACCAGCGTGTCCTCCATATGCAGCTCCGGCGAGTCGGTGGCGCCGATCGCGGCGGCGATGCCGCCCTGGGCGTAGCGGGTGTTGCACTCCTCCACCGCTTCTTTGGTCACCAGCACCGCCTCGTAGCCGCGCTGGGCCGCCAGCTGGGCCGTGTACAGCCCGGCGATGCCGGACCCGACGATGATATAGTCGATCATTGGCTTGCTCCTTCGCGTGGCCCCTGGTCGTTGGGGCGGGATTGGTAGAGGCCGGCGGCGGCGATGCGGGCGGCGACGCTGTCCGGCACCAGGTAGCGGATCGAGCGGCCGGCGGCGATGCGCTCGCGCAGCTCGGTGGCGGAGATATCGAGCCTCGGCGCCGCCAGCAGGTCCATCCTGCCGGCGAGCAGCGGCTGGCCGGCGGCCAGGGCGTCCAGGTCCAGCTCGTAGCCCGGTCGGGTGAT
The DNA here is from genome assembly GCA_036406115.1 of Herpetosiphonaceae bacterium. Classification (GTDB taxonomy): domain Bacteria; phylum Chloroflexota; class Chloroflexia; order Chloroflexales; family Herpetosiphonaceae; genus DASWWB01. The sequence goes on along the minus strand of DASWWB010000625.1, from coordinate 2,028 downwards.
CACTCCCAGCCGGGCCTCGGCCACCACGCGGTCCAGCCGGTGCCACTGCGGCAGCCAGCGCGTGGCGTCCGCGCCGATGATGAACCAGAGCGCGGCGCCGGGATGCGCGGCGCGGATCGCTGCCAGCGTGTCGGCGGTGTACGACGGCCCCGGCCGCTCCAGCTCCAGCGTCGAGACGGCGAAGGCCGGGTTGCCGGCGGTCGCCAGCCTGACCAGCTCCAGCCGCTCCGCCGCCGGCGCCGCATGGCGCTGCTTGAGCGGCTGCTGGGCCGCCGGCACGAACAGCACCCGCTCCAGCGCCAGCTCCTGCCGCGCCGCCTCGGCGATCGCCAGGTGCCCGTGGTGGATGGGATCGAAGGTGCCGCCGAATATTCCCAGCCGTTCCATTCGTCGCCTTTTGTCATAATGACACTAAATGGTTGGCGGCAGTATAGCATGCTTTGTGTCAACATGACAACTAGGATGGGCGCTGCGCTGGGCTTTGGGCGCCTGGCCGGCGGGTGGTGCTGCTGCGCGAGGGCTCTTTTGCTTGCCGCCGGCTGGCGCTTTGGGTGTTTTGCCGCTGCGGCGGAGGCTTCCCTCCCCCGCCTCCCTGCCGGGAGGAGCACAAGGGGGCATGCCCCCTTGCATCCCCCGAAAGTACGCGCTTAGTCGGAGGAGGGAGGTTGGCCGTTGGGTACCATGCATGCGGTGGGGTCGCTTGGCGGCGTTTTCGGGATGGCGGGCTGCTGGTCAGATGCAGGTTGGGGTGATTGGATCGTGTTTTCTGGGGAAGAGAGCTGCTGATCGATGAGAGTTGGGGCGAGTCATGCCATCGTCTGATGATCATCTAGGATTGACTAAGCAGCATCCAACGCCCCAGGCAGCTACGGCAACAATCTCACCCTCACCACCAGCCTAAAACAGCAGCCGTGCTGCGACGGCCCTGTGCGCCCGAAAAGAGGGAACGCCCAAACACGGCCTTTGGGGGATGCAAGGGGGCAGTGCCCGGGCGCCCTTTGGGCACCGCACCCTCCCGCGAGGGAGGGCGGGGGGAGGGCGAATCCCCCACGCCGGCAGGCGGAAAACTCGCCCCACCAGGCGGAAAGCCCCCCGCCGGCAGGCGAAAAACCAGAGCGGCCCGCGCCGCGAGAGCGAATATCAGGGCAAATCCACCAGCCAGAGCTGGCCGTCGATCGTGAGCGCGTCGCCGCCGATCAGCGGCAAGGCGTCATCGACGATCACCTGGGAGCCGTTGTTGGCGAACGGCAGAAGCGCGCCGTTGGTCCAGCGCACCAGGCCGCCGGTGTCGCTGAGCCGGGCCAGCAGGCTCTGGCCGGACCAGGCCAGCGGCCGCGCGCCGAGGCCGAGCGGGCTGATGATGTTGAGCGAGGCGTCATACAGGCGCAGGCCGGTCCCGAGATCGTAGAACAGCTGGCCCTGGGGCGACCAGACCAGGCCGGGCGTGCCGGTCACGACCGCCGATTGGTCGAGCAGCAGCTGCTGGCCGCTCTGGACATCGATCCGGTGCAGCTCCAGGGTCGGGCTGGTCGGATCGGATGCGAGCAGCGCCAGGGTCGTGGCGTCCGGCGAGATGCTGAAACTGCCGGGGACCAGCGTCCGGCCCGGCAGCCGGGCCAGGACCATGCGGTTGTCGGGGCCGCGGTAGGTGCTGACCAGCAGGTCCCCGTCGCGCTCGTGGGCGAGCAGGATCGGCCCGGTGCGCGGCCAGAAAGCGCCGGCGAGCGTGCCCTGGGTGATCGTGAGCAGCGTTGTGGTGTTGCCGAACGTCGGCTCCAGCGCCAGCAGGGTCGTCGGGGTGGCTGGGTCGGTGGCGAGCAGCAGGCCGCCGTCGGCGGTCCAGCTGAGCGGCGTGCCAGGGCGGTCGGCGAAGACTGGCTTGGCGTCGCGGCGGGCGGGCCAGAGCCCGAAGGACGGCTCGGGGCTGCCGGGCGCGGTCCGCGCGACGATCCAGGCGCCGCTGGGAGCTGCCGGGCCGAGCCGCGGCTTGGGCCGGCGCTCGTCGCGCTCGGCCAGCAAGATCGGTGG
>DASWWB010000624.1:0-7322 GCA_036406115.1 Herpetosiphonaceae bacterium | reverse complement strand
GCCGCTGAGGAAGCACAGCCCGAGGAAAATCGTGGCGCCGAGCCAGAGCTTGAGGCCGCGCTGCTTGTTGGTCTTGGCCGCGTCCAGCGCCAGCACCATCGTGAGGCTGCTGAGCAGCAGGATGAACGCCAGGATCGAGGTGATCACGTTGGCGCCGAACAGCTCCTTGGGATCGGGCTGGACGAAGCGCGAGTTGGGCGGCGGCACGAGGCCGCGCTGCGACAGGTGGGTGACGATCAGGGCGCCGAAGAAAAACACCTCGGAGCCCAGGAAGGTCCACATGCCGAGCTTGCGCAGGTCGAGCCCGCGCCCGGGATCGTTGTCGGTGGTAGGTGTGCGCACTGCGTGTGCCATGCGTCTGCTCCTCAAAACATGCGGCGGGCCGTGCGGGGTGGCGCCCGGCCCGCCTGGCGCTTAAAGAACCGGATCCTCGGCGATCTCGCCGACCCAGCGATTCATGCCGAAGCCCGCGATCGTGATCGCCAGCAGCATGATCGGGATGCCGACGAAGGGCTGCGAGGCGAGGTACAGCAGGCCGAATGCCAGCACGAACAGGCCGAACGAGAAGATGATCGGCGCGCTCGACGGCGGCGGCAAGTGCGGGTGGAAGTCAGTGTTGATGGTCATGCCGCGGTTCTCGCCGCTGTACTTGTTGTCCCACAGCGGCCGGCGGCTGTTGACGATCGGCTCGGCGTCGAAGTTGTGGGCCGGCGGCGGCGAGGTCATCATCCACTCCAGGGTCGCGGCGTCCCACGGGTCGTTGCCGGCCGGCTCGCCGCGGCGCAGCGAGAGGATGACATTGACGGTGAAGATCGCGACCGCGATCGCGATGATGAAGGCGCCGATCGTCGCCAGCAGGTTGTTCAGGTCCCAGCCCTGGTTGGCCTGGTAGGTCCAGATGCGCCGGGGCATGCCGGCGATGCCAAGCTGGTGCATGGGGAAGAAGGTCAGGTTGAAGCCGACCATCAGCACCCAGAAGTGGAGCTTGCCCAGCTTCTCGTCAAGCATGCGGCCGGTCATCTTGGGGAACCAGTAGTAGATGCCGGCGAACAGCGCGAAGGCCGTGCCGCCGAACAGCACATAGTGGAAGTGGGCGACCACGAAGTAGCTGTCGCTGGTCTGGAGGTCGAAGGGCGGCGAGGCCAGGGCGACGCCGCTGATGCCGCCGATCAGGAACATCGCGATGAAGCCGACCGCGAACAGCATCGGCGTCTTGAAGCGCAGGTCGCCGCGCCAGAGCGTCGCCAGCCAGTTGAAGATCTTGACGCCGGTCGGCACCGAGATCAGCATCGAGGCCGCCGAGAAGATCGTGTCGGCGATCACGCCCAGGCCGGTGGCGAACATATGGTGCGCCCACACGGTGAAGCCCAGGAAGCCGATCGCCACGCCCGAGTAGGCGACGAACTCATAGCCGAAGATCGGCTTGCGCGAAAACACCGGCAGGATCTCCGAGATCATGCCGAAGGCCGGCAGCACCATGATGTAGACTTCGGGGTGGCCGAAGAACCAGAACAGGTGCTGCCAGAGCAGCGGGTCGCCGCCGGCCTCGGGCAGGAAGAAGGTCGAGCCGAAGTTGCGGTCGAAGAACAGCAGGGTGATCGCCACCGTCAGGCTGGGGATGGCGAAGATCAGCAGGAACGAGGTGATGAAGCTCATCCAGACGAACAGCGGCATACGGTTGAAGCGCATACCCGGCGCCCGCAGGCGGATGATCGTCACGATGATATTGACAGCGCCGGCGATCGAGGAGATGCCGAGCAACTGGAGCCCCAGCACCCAGAAGTCCATGCCGTTGGTCGGCGAGTAGAGCTTCTCGGTCAGCGGGGCGTAGGCGAACCAGCCCGAGTCCGGCGCGTTGCCGCCCCAGATGAAGCTGAGGTACATGAAGATGCCGCCGAACAGCAGCAGCCAGTAGCTCATCGCATTCATGCGCGGGTAGGCCATGTCGCCGGCGCCGATCATCAGCGGCACCAGGTAGTTCATAAAGCCCACGCCCAGCGGCATGATCGCGAGGAAGATCATCGTCGTGCCGTGCATGGTGAAAATCTGGTTGTAGGCCTCGGGGGTGAGGAGCGTGTTCTCGGGCGCGCCGAGCTGGAGCCGCACCAGCAGCGCCTCGAGGCCGCCGATCACGAAGAAGACCAGCGCGGTCACCAGGTACATGATGCCGATCTTCTTGTGATCGACGGTGGTGATCCAGTCCATCCAGCCCCGGCGCGCCGCCGCGGGAGGATGCAGGACATGTGCGTCAGTTGCCATAATGTCTCCTCCTACTTGAGACTGCCAAGGTAGTCGACGAGGATATCGAGCTCCTCGGGCGAGAGCGTGTCGTCCTTGATCTGCACCGCCATCAGGTTGCCGCGCTTGACGAAGTTGGGATCGTCGAGCCAGGCGTGCAGGTTCTCGCGGGTGTTGTCGATCGTGCCGGCGGCCAGGGTCTGGCGCGCGCCGACGTGGGTCAGGTTGGGGCCGGTCACGCCGACCGCGCCGTTGACACCCTTGATCGCGTGGCAGCCGCCGCAGCTCTTGGAAAGGAACAGCTGCTCGGCGGTCGGGTTCTGGGTCACCGCCGGCGCCACGTTCTCAGCCCGCCAGCGCTCGAAGTCGGCGGGGCTGGCCACGATCACGCGCATTTTCATGTAGGCGTGCTGAGTGCCGCAGTACTCGGCGCACTGGCCCCAGAAGGTTTGGGGCGCGCCATCCGGCACGCTGTCGGCCTTGAACCAGATGCTGTTCTCGCGGTTGGGGATGGCGTCGCGCTTGCCCGAGAGGCCGGGGATCCAGAAGTCGTGGATGACGTCGACCGAGGTGACTTCAAGGTCGATCACGCGATCGGCGGGCACCCACATTTCGTTGGCGGTGACCAGCGGCTGGCCCCGGTCGTCCACGATGTCCGGGTAGCGGAACTCCCACCACCACTGGTGGCCGATGACCTGGACCCGCAGCTCCTCGCCGCCGGTCGGCTTGACCTCGATCCGCTGCATGGCCTGGAACGTCACCACGAAGATGCCGGTCGCCACGATCGCCGGCAGCAGCGTCCAGGCGATCTCGACCTTGGTGTTGCCGTGGATCTGGGCCGGCAGCTGCTCGTCGTAGCGGTGGCGGTACTTGACGATCGAGTAGATCAGGATACCCTCGACGATCACGAAGACGCCGGCGCCGAGCAGAAACAGCAGCACCGACAGGTCAAAGATCGTGCGGGTGCTCTCGGAGCTTGGCGACAGGGTGGTTTGCGGCTGCGCCTGGCCGCACGCGGCCAGCAGCCCGGCCAGCAGGATCAGGAAGATCGCGCTGCGCAGCGGCGCCTTGACGTGCCGATGTTTGGGCATTGAAGCCTCCTTCGTAAAACCGGATTCGGTGATGCGCTCTATCACCGCCAACGGAAGAAGATGACACTTAAAGCCCCCAGCCGCCCACGGCGCGCCGCTCCTCGCGGGGCGGGATGTCGGTGGCCTGTCGGTGGGATAGCGTTGGGGCGAAACTGCGCCTATTGTACACTGAAAAGCTCATCGAACAAGTTTGCATAACGGCGCCGCCCGCGTGGCTCGGGCGGGCGGTTCGGGGGCGAATACCATTAATAATTGTTGATCCCCTGGATAGTATCAAACCTTGCCCCAACTGTCTAAGCCGCGCCCTTTTTTCCCTCTTGACTTTGCCGTCGCTCCTCATATAATCATGAATACGAGATAGAGTTCATATTTACTAAGGAGCCGGCAATGGCGACTGGAACATTGGCGGGGCGGCGGAGCGCCGCGGAGCGCCCCGCGCGGGCAGAACGGGATGGGGCGGCGGCGCGGGCCGACGGCTGGCGATTGGCGGCGGCGGCGGCGGTGCTGCTGGCGCTCGCTTCGTTCGTGCTCGGCACGGCCTGGGACATTCAATGGCACACGGCGGTCGGCCGCGACCGGGCGCTGACGTGGCCCCACGTGCTGATGCTGGGCGGGATCATCGTGTCGGGCCTTGCCAGCCTGGCCCTGGTGCTGTTCGACACCTGGCGCTTCCACCGGGGCGGCCCGGTCAGCGCCTCCAACAGCAGCAGGATCGCCTGGTTCTTCCGGGCGCCTGCTGGATTCGCGGCGGCCGGCGTCGGCGCCCTGAGCGCGGCGATCGCCTTTCCGCTCGACGACTACTGGCACACGCTCTACGGCATCGATGTCACGCTCTGGGCGCCGTTCCACGTGATGATCGTCGGCGGCGTGGTGCTGTCCGGCGCGGGGGCGCTCTACGGCCTGGCGGCCGAGGCCAACCGGGCCGGCGGCCGGCGCCTGCTGGCCCAGGGGCTGGTGGCGGCGCTGGCCGGCGCGACCTTCGCCTCGCTGCTGCTGCTGATCGGCCAGGCCAACACCGAGGAGGGATTGGTCCAGATCGGCGGCTACGCCTTCGTCCTCTACCCGCTGCTGCTGGGCTTCGCGGCCGCAGCGCTGCTGTTCGGCGTGACCCGGGCCACGCCCCTGCCCGGCGCGGCGACGATCGCGGTGCTGACGCTGCTGGCGCTGCGCTGGGCCTCGCGCTATTTCGTGCCCTGGGCCACCGATCTGGTCGTCACCGCCGAGGGGCTGGCCTATCGCTCCAACCCGCCGATCACGGTGATCGCGGCGGTCGCCTACCCGGGCTGGATCATCCTCTCGGCGCTGCTGACGGACGCGGCGGCTTGGTGGGAGCGGCGCCAGGCCGCCCGCCGGCCCTGGTTGCTGCCGCTGGCCGCCGGCGCCGGCGCGCTCCTGTCGACCCTGCTGGACCAGCCCTGGCTCTGGACGATGCGGACCTACTATTTCCCCGACCTCGACGGCGCGGCGATGTATCTCAACGCCCTGCCCTGGACCCTGGCGGCGATCGGCATCGGGCTGGCGGCGGGCGCCGCCCTCGGCCGCGGCCTCGCCGCCGTGAAACGCTAAGGAGCGCCCCATGCTGCGTTTGTTTCGCACGCTCATCGCCCTGGCCGCGCTGCTGGCCGTCGCCGCCCCGGCGGTCGCATCAGCCCACGGCGCGCCGGTCAAGACCATCTACAAGCAGATCGGCCCCTACCGGCTGCGGATCGATTATTACAGCGAGCCGCGCGGCGGCCAGGCCCTGGAGTTCAGCCTGACCCCCGAGACGCCGCTGCCGGGCAACTTGCGGTATCATGTGATGGCAATCCCTGGCACGTTGGTCGACGCGGTGCCGGTGCGCGCGCGGATGGACCCGTCGGTCTACCCGGGCGGCGAGCAGCACGGCGCGGTCAATCTGCCCGTGAGCGGCCAGTGGTTGCTGAGCATTGACATCCAGGCCGGGCCGAGCGGCCCGACATTCGGCGATGTGCCCATCTTGGCCGGCGCGCCGCCCGCCATCCCCGAGTGGCTGGGCTGGCTGATCGGCCTCACCCCGGCGTGGCTGCTGGTCGGATTCGTGGCCTGGCAGGCCCGAAGCGCCAGCCGGGAGATGCGCCTCGCCCCGCAGTGAGAGTGACATGGCAGACCCACGGCCCGAAACGGCCCTGCTCGCCCGGCTAGACCTGCCGCGCGTGCCCCAGCAAGCCCGCAGCCGCCAGAAGCGTGACGCGCTCCTGGCGGCCGCGGGCGAGCTGTTCGCCCAGCGCGGCTACGCCGCCACCACCGCCGACGACATCGCCGCCGCCGCCGGCGTCAGCGTCGGCACCTTCTACAGCTATTTCCGCAACAAGCGCCAGCTGTTCATGGCGCTGTTCGCCGCCAGCATCGACGACATCGGGGCTCTGGGCATCGCCGAGATTGATTTCAGCCCGGCGCCGCGGCTGATCGTACGGGCCGTGATCAAGCAGGCGATGGAGCGCGACGCGCTGTTCTCAGGCCTGCGCCGGGCCTGCATGGAGCTGCTGCCGGTCGACGAGGAGTTCGCGGCCTTCCACCAGCAGTTCAACGAGTGGATCTGCGGCCAGATCGAAACCGCCGTGCGCCGCTCCGCCGCCGCCGGCATCATCTGGCCCGATCTCGACATCCCCGCCACCTGCTGGCTGGTCACGGTGCTGATCGACCAAGCCTGGCGCGAGCAGCCGGCCGGCGAGCCCGCCCGGGTCGAGCGCGAGTGCGACGCGCTGGCCGATCTGATCTACCGCAGCCTGTTCCGCCAGCCCTAGCGCTCCGCCCACCCCAGCCCGTAGACCAGGTGGCCGCCGAGCCAGCCCGTCAGCAGCAGCAGGCCGACGCCCGCCGCCAGCCAGCGCCGCCGGGCCGGCTCGCTTTGGCGCCGCCCCAGCGTCAGCCGCCAGTAGACCGCCACGATCGCCAGGCCGGCCAGCCCGTGGCCGTTGACCCAGCCCAGCAGCTCCTGGGTCCGCTCCCAGCGCAGCCCGGCGTCGAGCATCCCCGCCAGCGCCGCCGCCACCGCCCCCCACCAGCCGAGCAGCAGCATATGGCCGGCGCTGGCGCGCCAGGGCGACTCGGGCCGCGCCAGCAGCTCGATCAGCGAGCCGGCCAGCAGCAGCGCCAGCGGGAAATGGACCGTGGCGGGGTGGAGGTAGGTCATGGGTCGAGCACCGCCGCCGGCGCCAAGAGCTGGGCCAGCGTCTCGCGGACCGCCTCGGCCTCGAACGGCTTGGGGATCATCGCGTCCATCACCGTCGCGCCTTGGTCGGCGTCGATGTTGGTGCCCCAGACCGTCAGCAGGATGGTGCGGATTTGCCCGTCGAGCTGCTTGAGCGCGCCCATCAGCTCCCAGGCCGTCAGGTCGGTCAGGCTGATGTCGCTGATCGCCACGTCGAAGCGCTGGCGCTCGGCCAGCGCCAGGCCCTCCAGGCCGCTGTCGGCGCACGTCACCTCGTAGCCCCAGGTTTCGATCAAGCCGGCCAGGGCCGACTGGACCAGCGGCTCCTGTTCGATCAGCAGGATGCGGGCTTTGCGCTGCTCGACGGGCTCGGCCGGGGCCGGGGCGCTGCCGGCGGCCTCGTCGCCCAGCGGCAGCCAGACTGTGATCGACGTGCCCGCGCCCTCGGCGCTCTGGACGTTGATCCTGCCGCTGTACTGCTGGACGATGATCGTGTGGGTCATGGTCAGGCCGAGGCCGGTGCCGTGGACGCCCTTGGTCGTGAAGAACGGCGTCCACATCTGGGCCAGCGTCTCCTCCGACATGCCGATGCCGGTGTCGCGGACCTCGATCGAGACCCCGTTGTGCTCGACGCCGGTCTGGAGCGTGAGCGTGCCGCCGTCGGGCATGGCGTCCACCGCGTTGAAAATCAGGTTGATCAGCACCTCGCGCAGCTCGAAGGCCGAGCCGTTGACAATCGGCACCTGGCCCAGCTCCAGGACCGGCGTGATCGCCACGCCCGGGTCGCGCTGGCGCCCGCGCGGGCGGGCCACCTGCACCACGTC
>DASWWB010000623.1:0-2732 GCA_036406115.1 Herpetosiphonaceae bacterium | reverse complement strand
GAGGGCGCGCCCGGCGCTGATTTAGCGCTTGGCCGGCGCGAGTTGGACGGCCCGCTTGAGCAAGCTGACGAACTCGACGGCGTCGGGTGCGCCGTTGAAGCCCTCGGCGCCGGATTCAGCCAGCGCGACGACTTGGTCCAGCTCCTCGCCGCGGGCGAAGAACGAGTAGCGCATCAGCTCGGCGTATTGGGCGACGCTGGCGGCCAGCTTGAAGCGCGGCGTGGTGTCGCCGACGGCGCCGCGAATCAGGTCGGTGGAGAGGCCCTGGGCCTGCTCAACGACCTCCTGGCTGTCGGGCTTCTGGTAGCGGATGCGAACCGTCGCCACCTCGCCGTCCGCGCCGTCGACGCGCCGGATCTCGTAGAGCGCGGTCACGCTGTGGCCGGCGCCGACCTCGCCGGCGTCGACGGTGTCGTTGCGGAAATCGCGGTCGGCGACATCGCGGTTCTCGTAGCCGATCAGGCGGTAGCGGGTGACCACGTTCGGGTTGAACTCGACCTGGATCTTGGCGTCGCGGGCGATGGTCTGGAGCGTGCCGGTCAGGTTCTCGATGAAGACCCGGCGCGCCTCGTCGAGCGAGTCGATGTAGGCGTAGGCGCCGTCGCCCTTGTTGGCCAGCTGCTCCATCAGCACGTCATTGAAATTGCCCATGCCGAAGCCGAAGGTCGAGACCTGGATGCCCTTGTCGAGGTACTGGCGGTTGCGCTCCAGCAGCCCGTCGGGATCGGTGATGCCGTTGTTGGCGACGCCGTCGGAGCAGAGCAGGATCATATTGATTTTCTCGGCGCCGAACATCGCGTCAGCCTGCTGGAAGCCGACCTCCAGGCCGCCCTGGGCGTTGGTCGAGCCCTCGGCGTAGAGGCTGTTGAGCGCGCCGAGGATGGTCGCCTTCTCGGCGCCGCCGGTCGGCGGCAGCACGACCCGGCCTTCCGAGCCGTAGGTGACGATCGCGATCGTGTCGTCGGGGCGCATCTCCTCGGTCAGCATGGCCATGGCCTGCTTGACGACTTCCAGGCGGTCCTCCTGCTGCATCGAGCCCGACGAGTCAATCACAAAGGTGAGGGCGGCCGGCTTGCGCTGGGCGGCAGAGATCTGTTTGCCCTGGATGCCGATCTGGACCAGCTGGTACTGCGGCCCGCCGAAAGGCGAGGGGCCGGCCTCGGTGTAGATGGCGAAATCGCCGGACTCGGGCTGCGGGTACTGATAGTCGAAGAAGTTGACATATTCCTCGGGCCGCACCGAGTTGGGATCGGGCAGGATGCCGGAATTGACAGCATTGCGCATCACGGTGTAGGACGCGGTGTCGATATCCATGGCGAAGGTCGACTGCGGGTCGCTGGCGGTCTCGACGAAAGGATTGGTGCCGTAGTTCTGGAAGAAGACCGAGTCGGCGGGGGTCGTGTCGGCGGGCGCCGTGCCGTTGGACGGGCCGGGCTCGACGGTGGCGGCGGCGGTGGCAGCCTCGGCGCTGGTGGGCGGCGCCTGAGTGGGTGCGGGGGCCGGCGCGCCGCCGAGCGGGGCGGTGGCCTCGGTCATCGGCTGGAGGGCGGCGGTGGTGGGTGCGGGGGCGCTGGTGGCTGAGGCGCCGGTGGTGGGGAACTGTTGGGCGTTGCTGCCGCCGGTGGAGCCGCCGCCGTGGTCGAGGCCGTTGCGGACCTGGTCGAACTTGGCCGGCGCCCCGGCGCCGCCGCAGGCCGCGAGCAACGATAGGAAGACGAGCACCACAAGACCGAAGCTGAGACGTTTCATGACCTTCCTCCTGCGAAATCTGTCGGGCGCCCGGCCCGCCGCTGGGACGGCCGGCGCTTTCAGGAAGTAGATGGAGCGCGGGGGGATTTTGTTCCAGGAAAGCTATCAGGTATCAGCTGTCAGCTATCAGGGCGAACCCCGAAGCTACGATGAGATGCTTAAGTCTGGGCGGCTGCATCCCAGGTAAGACGCTCGTCTCAAGAGGCAGCACCTGATAGCTGACAGCTGATACCTGATAGCTAGCGCGCAGCGCGCCGCCTCGGTTTGACAGCCCCCCGCCCCGGTGCTATCGTGGCGCAGGCTTTGATAAGGAGCGTGTCATGTCAACGTGGCGCACCATAATCCAGGTTGATGCGTTCACTGCCACTCCCTGCACCGGCAACGCGGCGGCTGTCGTGCCCGACGCCGGCGGCCTGGACCCGGTGCAAATGCAGCGCATCGCCCGCGAGATGAACCTGTCGGAGACCGCCTTCATCTTGCCCAGCGACCAGGCTGATTTCCGGCTGCGCTGGTGGACGCCGACCGTCGAGGTGCCGCTCTGCGGCCACGCCACGGTGGCGGCCTGCCACGCCCTGGCCGAGCTGGGCCGCCTGGCCGTGCCGGGCGCCTATCGCATCGAGACCGCCTCCGGCGTGCTGGCGGTGGCCCTGGAGCCGTCGCCCGACGGCCCCTGCCAGGTCTGGCTCGATATTCCCATCCCGGCCTTCGAGGCGTCCGCGCTGCCGCTGCCGGCGCTGGCTGGGGCGCTGCGGGTCGATGAGCGGAGCTTTGTGGCGGATATGCTGCCGGTCCGCGGCGGCGATTACCTCTATCTGGCTTTCAACAAACTGACCGAACTGCTGTCCCTGCGCCCGGACCTGACAGCGCTGGAGTACCTCAGCCACGCCCATGATGTGCGCGGCTTCGCCTGCTGGACGCGCGGCGGCGTCAGCCCGGAGAGCGCGCTCCACCTGCGCTTTTTCGCGCCGGCGGTCGGCATCGCC
>DASWWB010000622.1:0-8680 GCA_036406115.1 Herpetosiphonaceae bacterium | reverse complement strand
GGCGCTGGCGGCTGGGCGGCGCGTCGGCCCGGCCCAGCGACGGGGAAGCAGACATGGAAAACCCTTCAACTACGGCGCTGCCATCGGTCGGCAGCGCTGGCCATTATAGCGCCGAAACGCCGCGCCCCCGCCGCACCTGAGTGCGGCGGGGGCGCGGTTCGGCAGACTGCCGGGCGGCTACTTAATCCAGAGCTCGATGATCGTCGGCACCAGCAGCAGGGCCACGATGTTGATAATCTTGATCATCGGGTTGATGGCCGGGCCGGCGGTGTCCTTGTAGGGATCGCCGACCGTGTCGCCGGTGACCGCCGCCTTGTGGGCCTCCGAACCCTTGCCGCCGTAGTGGCCGAGCTCGATGTACTTCTTGGCGTTGTCCCAGGCGGCGCCGCCGGTGGTCATCGACAGAGCCACGAAGATGCCCGTGATGATCGTGCCGACCAGCAGGCCGCCGAGGGCCTGCGGGCCGAGCGCCAGGCCGACGATGATCGGGGCGACGACCGGCAGCAGGGCCGGCAGCACCATCTCGCGCTGCGCGGCCTGGGTCACGATGCGGACGCAGGCGGCGTAGTCGGGCTTGGCGGTCCCGGCCATGATGCCCGGGATCTCGCGGAACTGGCGGCGGACTTCCTGGACCACTGCGGCGCCGGCCTTGCCGACCGCCTCCATGGCCTGGGCGCCGAACAGATACGGCAGCGCGCCGCCGAGCAGCAGGCCGATCAGCACGCGCGGGTTGCTCAGGTCGAAGGTCAGCTCGGCGGCGTTGGCGGTGCCGGCCAGCAGCGCGGTGAACTCCTCTTTGTAGGCGGCGAACAGCACCAGCGCGGCCAGCACCGCCGAGCCGATCGCGTAGCCCTTGGTGACGGCCTTGGTCGTGTTACCGACCGCGTCCAGCGGATCCGTAATGTCGCGGATCTCGGAGGGCAGGTGGGCCATCTCGGCGATGCCGCCGGCGTTGTCGGTGATCGGGCCGTAGGCGTCGATCGCAACCACGATGCCGGTCATCGAGAGCATCGCCATCGCGGCCACGCCGACGCCGTAGAGGCCGGCCAGCTGGAAGGCGAAGAAGATCGCGATCACGATCACGATCACCGGGGCGAAGGTCGCTTTCATCGAGACGCCGAGGCCGGCGATGATGTTGGTGCCGTGGCCGGTCTGCGAGGCGTCGGCGATGTGCTTGACCGGGCCCCAGTTGGTGCCGGTGTAGTACTCGGTGATCGCGACCAGCGCGATCGTCACGGCCACGCCCAGCAGCGAGCTGATGAACAGGTTGCCGACGTTGGCGCCCGGCACGCCGCCCATCAGAGCCTGGGTGACAGGATAGAAGGCGACGATCGAGAGGATGGCCGAGATCAGCAGGCCCTGGTACAGCGCGCCCATGATCGGGCCGCTGCCGATTTTATTGTAGAAGCCTTCGAGGCCCGAGCCGGGGCGCGGCAGCCGCACCGCGAAAATGCCGATGATCGAGGTGATGATCGACACGGCGCCCAGCGCCAGCGGGTAGAGGATCGCATTGGTGTTGTTGGCGAACAGCAGCGAGCCGAGCAGCATCACCGCGACCGAGGTCACGGCGTAGGTCTCGAACAGGTCGGCCGCCATGCCGGCGCAGTCGCCGACGTTGTCGCCCACGTTGTCGGCGATCACGCCGGGGTTGCGCGGATCGTCCTCGGGGATGCCGGCTTCGATCTTGCCGACCATATCGGTGCCGACGTCGGCGCCCTTGGTGAAGATGCCGCCGCCCAGCCGGGCGAAGACCGAGATCAGCGAGGAGCCGAAGCTCAGGCCGACCAGCGCGTTGATCGACTCGCGGGGCGTCAGGCCGAGCACCGAGTTCAGCACCAGGTAGAAGGCGCTGACCGAGAGCAGGGCCAGGCCCACCACCAGCATGCCGGTGACCGCGCCGCCCTGGAAGGCCACGCGCAGCGCCTTGGCCAGGCCGCCGCGGGCCGCCTCGGTGGTGCGGATGTTCGAGCGCACCGAGACGTTCATGCCGATGTAGCCGGCGATCGCCGAGGCAACCGCGCCGATCAGGAAGCCGACCGCCGAGTAGATGGTCAGCAGGAAGATCAGGGCGACGAACAGCGGCACGGCCACGATCGCCACCACTTTGTACTGGCTGTTCAGATAGGCCGCCGCGCCCTCTTGGATGGCCCGGGCGATGGTCCGCATCTCGTCATTGCCGTCAGGCAGCCGCAGGATCTGGAGAATGGTGATGACGCCATAGACGATGGCGATCACCGAGGCGCCCAGGGCCAGATATAACCACGTCAACTGCGTTCCTCCTTGTGTCGCGCTCTTAAAAAAATCCCTTCGCACCGCATCAGACTAGGCCAGGTTGGCTCGTCGCGGCGCAGGGTTTACATCCGTTAAGATGAGGCGGCCTATTCTAGCATAGGGCCTGGACATTGTAAAGCAAGGCACAATCTCGGGGGAGTCGTCAGCCAGCAGTCGTCAGTCGTCGGGTTTGAGCGGTGGGAAACTTGCGCAGGTCGCGCCAAACAATGGCCGCGCAGCGCAGACCGGCAGCTATGGCCTGCGCTTAAAAACATTCATGGAGATCGCCTAGCGGGAGGCAAGACCACGCCACGGCAAGAGCACGCCAACGCGAAATCGCGCCCCTGACGACTGACGACTGCTGGCTGACGACTTATCCAGCCCCCAGCGCCGCCATGATCCGAGCCTCCTCGGCGGCGAAAGCGGCGGCGAACTCATCGATGTGGACGCTGGTGCGCCAGCGCAGCGAGAGCGGGGCGATCGCGCGGATATCCTCGACGCCGGCGACCAGCCGCTCATCGGCGGCGGCGCGGGCGCGGGCCGCCTCCAGCGTGACGATCTCGGCGCGGTGCGAGGGGATGCCGAGCCGGTTGATGGCGTTGATGGCGTACTCCTCGGCCTCGGGCGCCACCCGCACCTCGGGCAGCAGGCGGCGGGCGCCGTCGATCTCGGCGTGCAGCTCGGCGGTGGCGGCGGCGTACTGGGCGCGGAAAGCGGCCCGGTCGCGCCCGAAGGCGCTCGCGCGGCGGTAGATCTCCAGCCGGTCGGCGGCCTCCTGGCGCGGCGCGGCCCAGATCCGCAGCCCGAGGCGGTCGAGGATCTGCGGGCGCAGCGTGCCCTCCTCGGGATTCATCGAGCCGATCAGCACGAACTGGCTGGGATAGAGCCGGACCATCGCGCCGCGGCGGACGAAGGTCTGGCCCTGGGCGGCGGCGTCGAGGATGGCGTCGACCACCGACGGGTCGAGCAGATTGATCTCATCGATGTAAAGGATGTTGTTGTGGGCGCGGGCCAGCGCGCCGTCCTCCAGCAGCACGCGTTGCTGCTCCAGCGCGACCCGTTCGTTGAGGCCGCCGACGACGTCTTCCAGGCGGGCGTTGAGCGGCAGCTCGATCAGGCGCATCGGCCCGGTGAAGGTGCGCGGCTCGCCGGCGGCCAGCCAGGCGCGGCACTCGGCGCAGAGATCGCCGTCGTCGTCGACCGGGCAGTTGTTGGCGCAGCGCGGGCGCGTGACGGTCGGCATCACATCCAGCAGGCCGCGCACGGCGGTGGTCTTGCCGACGCCGTACGGGCCGCTGAGCAGCACGCCGCCGATCGCCGGATTGACCAGCGCCAGCGTCAGGGCGGTCTTGAGTTCGGTCTGGCCGACCAGGGCCAGCAGCGGATAGGGCAGCAGTTCGTTCATCGTCAGCCTACAGCAGCTCGCTCTCGACATCCAGGATGCTGAGATCCGGCCGATTCTCCTCGACCCAGCGCACGATCGCCCGCAGCTGGCCCTCGACGTAGTGCGAGTCGC
The DNA here is from genome assembly GCA_036406115.1 of Herpetosiphonaceae bacterium. GTDB lineage: Bacteria > Chloroflexota > Chloroflexia > Chloroflexales > Herpetosiphonaceae > DASWWB01. Next base: position 4,893 of record DASWWB010000622.1, on the reverse strand, counting down.
CGCCGACGCAGGCCACGCCGATCACCGCCCGCTGCCAGAGATCCTGGTCGTCGACCTCGGCGACCGAGGCGTTGAATTCGTTGCGCAGCTTGGCGATCACCGACTTGATGACCGAGCGTTTTTCCTTCAGACTGTGGGAAGTTCCGATGTGCAGTTCGATCCGAAGCGATCCTAAAACCATAGTCAACGCACCATTCGCTTAATTCCAAGAGGTCGTGTCAAAGGGCGGCTCGCGGTCGGGCAGATTGGGCGGGAGGGGCGGCAGGAGCTGCATCTCGGTGCGCAGGGCGCCGCCGATGGCCCGCAGCCGCTCGCCGACGCTGCTTTCCAGCCAGCGCTGCTTGACCGGCATGGCGACCTGCATGCGGTCGGCGAGGGCGTAGCCAAGCTCGAGCGGCGTCGAGGGCAGATCGAGCGGCTCGGCCTTCATGCCGGTCGCGGCCATCAGCTTGCGGCGGTGCTCGTCGTAGATCGCCAGCACCTCGGCGGCCTGGGCGGGATCGCCGTGCTCGTCGTCCAGCAGCGAGACCATCGCCACAAGGTACGGATCGTTGCTGAGCGGATAGTTGATGCGAAAGCGGCGCTGGCCCAGCGAGATGATGTACATTCTGCCATCGGCGAGGCGGTAAGCGTTTTCGATCGAAGCGATGGTGCCGACGAGGTGCGGGATCGACGTGCCGCCGACCTCGACGCCCTCGCGGATCAGCACCACGCCGAAGGGCTTTTGCTCCTCGATGCAGCGGCCGATCATCAGCCGGTAGCGCGGCTCGAAGACGTGGAGCGGCAGCTGCGCTCCCGGGAACAGCACCGTGTTGAGCGGAAAGAGCGGCAGTTGTTGCATGATGTTGCGGCCAATCCAGGGCGATGCCCCTAGGCGGCGGCGAGGTTTTCCAGCACGGCGGCGAGCGCGGCCTGCCAGGCTTTGAACTCAGCGCTTGCCGCGCGAGCGATCGGGTCGGGCTGGGCGGCGCCATGGGCCAGCACGAGGACGGTCGCCGCCTGCCAGGCGGGCTGGGCGGCCAGCGCGGCGTCGAGGGCGCGCTGCAACAAGGGAGAGGACAGGTTGGCGTTGGAGGCGATCAGCGCCCGGCCGCCGGCGGCGATTCCGCCGATCTGGACGGTCGCGGCACCCAGCGCCAGCTCGGCCGCCGCCGCGCGATACGGCGTGTCGTCAAGGGCCAGGGCCAGGCCGAGCCGGCGGTCGCCCTTGCTGTCAAGCTCGTCGAGGGCGCGGGGGACCGCCTTGCGCAGCACATCGAGATCGAGCGCCGGCCCGCTGCCGGCGGCCAGGATCGCCACCTGCTCGGGCTTGATCGCCGCCTCGTCGGCCAGCGCCGCCGCCAGCTCGCGGCAGACAGCCTCGGCCTCGGCCGGCGTCCCGGCGGCGCACCCGCTGAAGGTCAGCACGGCCCGCAGCTGGGGCTTGGCGCCCAAGGCGGCTTTGGTCCAGGCGTCGACCGGGCCCGGCTGGGCGGGGACGTGGAGGGCGGCGGCGCAGGGGGCGCGGCTCACCACCAACCCCAGGTCCCGGTCGCGGGTCGGCTTCAGGCCGCAGTGGATGCCAGTCATGCGCAGGCCGCCCGGGGTGGCGATGCTTCCGTCCGGCACAAGCGTGTGGGGCATAAGCGAGTCCTCCAAGACTACCAGACGCGGCAGAGCAGGCCTTTCAGGTAGGCGGCCTCGGGAAAGGTCAGCAGGACCGGGTGGTCGCTGCCTTGGGTGTAGGTCTCGATGATCTGGACGTCGCGGCCCACGTCCAGCGCGGCGCCGAACACGACTTTCTGGAACAGATCGGCGCTGATCAGGCCCGAGCAGGAGAAGGTCGCCAGCACGCCGCCGGGGCGCACCAGGTGCATCGCCTGCATGTTGATGTCTTTGTAGCCGCGGGTGGCGCGCTCGATCTGGCGCTGGGAGTGGGCGAATTTGGGCGGGTCGAGGATGACCAGGTCGTACTGGCGGCCCTCGGCGCGCAGCTCGCGCAGCACCTTGAAGGCGTCGCCCTCGATCGGCGTGTGCGGCGTGCGCAGGTTGTTGCGCTGGAGATTGGCCTGGAGCATGCGCAGGGCCGGGCCGGAGCTGTCGACGGTCGTGAGCGACTTGGCGCCGGCGCCGGCGGCCAGGATCTCGAAGCCGCCGGTGTAGGTGAAGACGCCCAGCACGTCGGCGCCGGCGGCGTGGCGGGCGACCTGGCGGCGGTTGGCCCGCTGGTCCAGGTACCAGCCGGTCTTCTGGCCCTCGGTCAGGTCCAGGGCGAAGGCGTAGTCGTTCTCGCGGATCAGCAGCTCGTCGGGCGGCGCCTCGCCCCAGAGCAGGCCCTCGGAGGGCGGCAGCCCCTCGCGGGCGCGAATCTCGACGTCGCTGCGCTCGTAGATCCCGCGCACCGGCAGCAGGTCCGCCAGCGTGGCGACGATCGTGTCGCTGTGGGCGACGGCGCCCTGCGTGAGGAGCTGGAGCGAGAGCCAGTCGGCGTAGCGGTCGACAATCAGGCCGGGCAGCCCGTCGCCCTCGCTGAAGACGAGGCGGTAGGCGTTGGTGGATTCGTTGGCGATCAGGTGGGCGCGGCCTTTGATCGCCCGCTCCAGGCGGCGGCGGATCAGGGCCGCGTCGATCTGCTCGTCGCGATCCCAGGTCCAGAGGCGGGTGATCATCTGCGAGTGGGTGCTGGCGGTGCCGCGGGCCAGCCAGGCGCCGTCGGCGCCGTGGACCTCGACAGTGACGCCAGGGGTGAGCGGACCATCGCGGCGCGCGATCGCCCCGGTGAAAATCCAGGGGTGGCGCTGGCGGATGGATTTGTCGCGTTCCGGTTTCAAGATCAGGCGTGTCAGCATAGCAACCGTTATAGCACAGCGCCCCGGGGGTGGCAAGTTAGCTAGCCATCCGGGAGCAAGGCGGAAAGCACGCGGGCGAAGGCGTTGGCCTCTGGCAGCGTCAGCAGCGCCGCCTCGATCATCGGCACCAACAGCAGCCGCCCGACCGGGAACACCTGGGCGTGGAGATCGCGGTCGTCGCCGGGCACGGTCTCCAGCAGCTTCGCGCAGAGGATGCGGGTCGGCAGCGGCCCGACCGGCACCACGATCTGCGGCTTGATCAGCTCCAGCTCGCGCCAGAGATAGCCGGCGCAGCGGGCGACCTCCCCGGCGGCCGGCATGCGGTCGGCGCGGGTGGCGCACCGCACCAGGTAGGTCAGATAGACCCCGTCCAGCCGGGGATGGTCGGACTCCAGCTCGTCGGGGCGGCCAAGCCCCAGCGCCGCCAGGATGACCTGCATCCGCCTGCCGACCGGCGAACGGGTCCAGGGCACGCCGGTCTGGTTGGCGCCGTGCCAATCCGGCGCCGTGCCGACGAACAGGACGCGGGCGGCGCGGTCGCCGTAGCCATGGACAATCTGGCGCCGCTCGGCGGCCCGCTGCGGGCAACGGGCGCATCCGGCGGCCAGCGGCAGCGACTGGTCCGGCGAGTTGACGGGATCGGCGCTTGCCGGTGCCATGGCCGCGCCGCCGGTCAGGCCGGGACGAGCTTGACGAACTTGCGCCGGCCGACCTGCAAGATCTGCTCGCCGCCGGGCTCGACGACGAAGCTGTCGGCCTCGATCTTCTCGCCGTTCAGGCGCACGCCGCCGCCGGCGATCAGGCGCCGGGCCTCGCCCTTGCTGGCGGCCAGCGCGGTGGCGGCCAACAGCTCGACGATATTCGTCGCCGCGGCCAGGGGATGCTCGGCCATGTCGGTCGGCAGCGAGCGCTGCTGGAAGACCCGCACGAACTCGCTTTCGGCGCGCTCGGCGGCCTCGTCGCCGTCGATCTGGGCCACGATCTGCCGCGCCAGGCGCATCTTCAGGTCGCGCGGGTTGACAGTCCCGGCGGCCATCGCGGCGCTCAGCCCGCGCACCTCATCCAGCGGCAGGTCGGTCCAGACCTCGTAGTAGAGCGGCAGGACCGCGTCGGCCATCGACATGATTTTGCCGTATTTGTCCTCCGGCGCCATGAGCATGTCCACCGAGTTGTCAAACGATTTGCCCATCTTGCGGCCGTCGGTGCCGGGGATGAGCGGCACCAGCAAGATGTCCTGGGGCACCATGCCAAGCTGGTCCATCAGCTGCCTGCCGGCCAGGTTGTTGAACTTCTGGTCGGTGCCGCCGAACTCGACATCGGATTTGATGACGACCGAGTCGTAGCCCTGGAGCATCGGGTACATCAGCTCGAGGATGGTGAGCGGCTGGCCCTCCTCGTAGCGCTTGCGGAAGGTCTCGTGCGAGAGCATCTGGGCCAGGGTGAAGCGCCCGGCCAGGCTGAAGGCGTTCTCCAGATTGAACTGGCCGAACCACTCGCTCTGCCAGCGGACCTCGGTGCGGTCGCGGTCGACGATGCGGAAGAACTGATCCATGTAGCTCTCGGCGTTGGCGCGGACCTGCTCGGTCGAAAGGCGCGGCCGGGTCTCGTCGCGGCCGGTCGGGTCGCCGATCTGGGCCGTCCAGTCGCCCACGATCAGCACCACGGTGTGGCCCAGGTCCTGGAATTTGCGCAGCTTGCGCAGGCCGACGCCGTTGCCGATGGTCATGGACGGGCGGCTCGGGTCGAAGCCCATTTTCAGGCGCAGCTTCTGGCCCGACTCCAGCTTGCGGCGCAGGCTGGCCTCGACCACCACCTCGGCGACGCCGCGAGTCAGCAGTTCGTCGATCTGATTCATTCTCTAGCTCCAGCGGCTAAATGCAGCATGAGCGTGGGGCTGTCCCACGCTCATGGTGTGTGTGCGGACGCGGAGCGGTGCTCACGCGCCAAGGGCGGGGCAGATATTCAATGCAGCCGTCCACGCACAATACATACAATCGCTCCAAAAGAACACTGCGAGGGATGATAGCAGAGCCTGCCCGGTTGTCAAATAGGCGGCGAGACCGAG
>DASWWB010000621.1:0-2852 GCA_036406115.1 Herpetosiphonaceae bacterium | reverse complement strand
GCGATCCGGGCCATCGCGGCGCCGGCCCTGGTGATCATCGGCGACGCCGACGTGGTGCGCCCCGAGCATGCGGTGAGCCTGTTCCGCCTGCTGGGCGGTGGCGTCGCCGGCGACGTGCATGGCCTGCCTCGCTCCCGGCTCGCGGTTCTGCCAGGCGCCACCCATGTTACCGTGCTGATGCAAACCGAGCTGTTGCTGGCGACGATCATGCCCTTCCTTGATGCGCCGCTGCCCGCGTAGGGTCGCGTCGGGTAAGAGCGTCGCCGTCAGCTGGGAGGATGGAGCATGTCCGCGCCGTTTCGCTTCACGGCGAACCATGATGTCGCCGTCATCGGCGATCCCGAGCTCTGGCAGGAGGCCAGGCGGCGGGTCGGCGATCTGCCGGAGCTTGAAGCCTGGCTGGAGCGCGCTGACGGCCAGGCGCTGGTGATCCTGGCCAGCGGCGACCGCGCCTGACTGATGCATGTCCCGGCGCCTGGTGCCGCCGGCTGGATCACCCGCAGCCCCGGCCTGAGCCGCTCCGAGGAGGCCGTATCGTTTGTGCTCGCCAACGGCCAAAGCGACTCTTATCCGCTCGCCTGGACCTATGCCCGCGCCGAGGCGCTGCTGGCGGCCGAGTATTTCATCGATCACGGCGGCCGCGCACCATGGATGGAGTGGCACGAAGACTCGCCGCCGGCTGACTCGCTGGCGGCGGGCGCTTCCTGATCTTCGCCGCTCCGGCTCAGCGCCCGCCGGCGAGCCAATCGCCCAGCCGGGCCACGGCGCGCTCGGGGAAGCGATGGCCCCAGCTGGCCTGATGCTCCTCCTGCGCGCTGGCGGCCTGGAGGTCGCGCAGGGCCTTCCAGAAGGGGCGCAGGATGGCGGCCGGCGGCGCTTGGGCTGCGAACAGCGGCGTTTGCTCCGCGCCGCCGGCGGACTCCCGACCGCCGCTGAATGACGGCTCGCGCCAGGCGGCGAAGGCCAGCTTCCCCTTGTCCATGCGGAAGCCGAAGATGATCGCGCCCGGCTCCTCATGCCAGGCGACGGCGGCGGGCGCGCCGCTGGCGGCGACCAGCAATGCGTCCGCCAGATCGCTCAGCGAGTCGGCGGGAACCGCCGAGGCGACGAACTCCAGCTCCCGCCCGTCGCCGCTCAGGCTGACGGCGAGCCAGCCGCGCGCCGGCTCGCCGAAGCGCACGCGAAGATGTTCGTTTGAGGCCATGGCGTCCTCCTGCGGCTCAGGCGGCCGGCTCGCTGCCGGCCTGCAATCGGTACAGTTCGGCGTACTCGCCGCCGCGGCGCAGCAGCTCGCCGTGGCTGCCCTGCTCCGCCAGGCGGCCGGCTTTCAGGACCAGGATGCGGTCGGCCAGCCGGACCGACGCCAGGCGATGGGTGATCAGCAGGGTGGTTTTGCCGCGAGCCAGCTCGCGGAAGCGCTCGAACAGCTCGAATTCGGCGCGCGGATCGAGGGCGGCGGTCGGCTCGTCGAGGATGAGCAGCTGGGCGTCGCGCAACAGCGCGCGCGCGATGCCCAGCGTCTGCCACTGACCGCCGGAGAGATCGACGCCGCCGAACTGGGTGCCGAGCTGCGCGTCGTAGCCGCCGGGCAGGGTTTCGGCGTGGGCGTGGAACCCGGCTTGGCGCGCGGCGCGCAGGAGCCGCTCCTCCCCGATCTGCCCCTCCTCCAAGCCGAGGGTGATGTTTTCCGCCACCGTCAGCTGATAGCGGCCGAAATCCTGGAAGACCGCGCCCAGCCCGCGCCGCCAGTCGTCAAGATCAAGCTGGCGCAGGTCAGTCCCGTCAACCCGAATCGCGCCCGCCGTCGGATCGTAGAGCCGGCAGAGCAGCTTGACCAGGGTCGATTTGCCGGCGCCGTTCTCGCCGACCAGGGCCAGACATTCGCCGGCCCGGATCTCGAAGCTGAGATCCGTGAGCGCCTGGCGGCCGTTGGCGTAGGCGTAGCTGACCCGCTCGAAGCTGACGCCGGAGCGCAGCGGCGCGGCAGGCACGCCCGGCGCCGCCAGCGGCATCGGCGACTGATAGGCCAGGAAGGCGAACAGTTTCTCGAAAAACAGCAGATGGCCGCCGAGCAGCGCGGCGTAGCCGGCCAGGCCGCCGAGGGATTGCTGGAGCGCGGCCAGGCTTTGCAGCACCAGCACGATATCGCCAGGGCCGGCCTGGCCGCGCAATGCGCCGCGCACCACCCACCAGAACGCGAAGATCGTCGCGCCGGCGAAAAGCAGCGCCGCAGCGAGGGGGCGCGGGGCCTGGCGCCGGCGCCGCAGGCTGCTGTCGCGATGGAGCGCCTCGAAGGCCTGGCGGTAGCGGCGCTCGATGAACGGGCCCGCGCCCAGCACGCGCACCTCCTTGGCATGCATGTCGGTGGTGGCCAGGCCGGCGAAATAGCGCATCGCTTTGGTGTGCGGCCCCTGGGCGACCGTCGTGTTCCAGGATTCGCGCTGCAGCCGCAAGTTCGCGGCGCCGAGCGGCAGCGTTGTGGCGATGAGCAGCGGCGGCAGCCAGGGCGCGATCCCGCCCAACAGGCTGAGCAAGCCGGCGCTGGTGAGCAGCGCCGGCGCCAGGATGACGGTGGTGGCCATGAGATTGAGCGGGCGGTGCGGGGCTTGGCGGGTCAGCGTTTGCAAATCATCGTAGAAGGCCGGATCCTCGAAGGCGCCGAGGTCTGGCAGGCTGTTGGCTTTGCGGATCAGCTGCTGCTCGACATGGGCGGTGAAGCGCTCGTTCAGGCTGGCCTGGACCAGCATCACCCATTGGGCGATCAGCTGGCCGGCCAGCGCCGCCGCCGCCCAGGCCGCCAGCAGCCCGGCGCCCAGGCCGCCCCACGCGCCGTGGCCGGCCGCGTCGATGAT
>DASWWB010000620.1:0-2497 GCA_036406115.1 Herpetosiphonaceae bacterium | reverse complement strand
AGCCCCGGGCCGCCAGCGCCCGCGCCGTCGCCCGCCCGATGCCCGACGCGGCGCCGGTCACGACCGCCGCGCCGCCCTGGAAATTGAATGCCATAGCTCTCCTTGCGTCAGCGCCGCCGGCCTTCAGTCAGCGGCGAATGTTAGTTTGACGGATGCAGCGCCGCCCGGGGCATGGCCGGGGCTTCCCGCCGCCGCGAGCCGCTCGGCCTCGTGCTCGGCGCCGCGCCGCTCAGCCGCCGTCAGCGGGCGGAACGGCGTCACCTGCGCTGTGATCGCGTCTTTTGTGCGCTCAGTATCCCACACTCCCGCCATCCTGCCGTCGACCAGCAGCACCGGCGCGATCCAGCCTTGGGGCCGCGACACCTGGTCGCGCAGCGCGGGGTCGAGCAGCGCCTCCTGGCGCAGCAGCGCGATCACATACGGATCGAAGCCGGGCAGCAGATTGACGACCGGTGCCGCCAAGGTCGCGCCGGCCAGCTCGTCAAGCGTTTCGGCGAGGGCCATAGCCTGCCAGCCGTCGATCTCGACCGGCGCGAGCGTGGCGCCCAGCTCGCGGAACACCCGCTTGCCCTGGGCCGGCGTCGCGCCCCACCAGCGGGCGAAGTCGTCGGCGCTGGCCGGGCCGTAGGCGTTCAGGTAGCGGCGGGCGACCTCGCGGATCGCCGCCTGGGGCTCGATTGTCTCCCAGCTGCCGAGCCAGCGCTCGGGCCGGACAAAGGTCACCTGCTGGCCGCGATTGGGGCCGAAGCAGAGATCGCCGGCCGCCGCCGAGGGCTTGAGCAGCGCGCCCCAGCCGGAGCCCAGCGTCGCGCGCAATGAGTCGCGGCCGGCGCGGCGGGCCAGCGCGTCGGCCAGCTCCTCGCGGGTCATGCCCTCGGCGCCCAGCACCTCGCGCACGCCCTCCTCGATCGCCGCCAGCTCCTCGGGCGTGACGCCGTGGTAGGTGTAGTAGCTCGGCGGCCGTTTGGCCGGGAAGGCTTGGCGCGCCGCCGCGTAGAGCGGCAGGTCGGCGGCGGGGACGATATGCAGCGTCCCTCGCATCAGCCAGGTTTTGGCCAGCGTCCGCTCCTCCCAGAGCCCCGCCGCCAGCGCGCCGGCGCCGCCGCGATCGGTCCGCGCCCAGAGCGCCTGCTCGGCCGCCGGCAGGAGCTGGGCTTGCAGCCCGCAGATCCGCCCGATCACCGCCAGCGGATCGGCGTTCGCGCGCGGCGCCAGGCTGTGGCGGGCCAGTCGCCAGGCGCAGACCTGGTCCCAGGTCAGGGTTGCCATCGATGTTCTCCTTCGCGGCCAGTCGCTACGGCCGGCCCACCGCCAGGCCGTCGAACGATTGGGCCGCCCAGACCTCCAAAAAGCGCTCCCAGCTGACGCGGTACTCGTAGGGCCGCTCCACGTTGGAGCTGGTCGGCCCCAACACATCGCGGATCACGACGCCGTCGCCGTTGAAGCCGATCACGACCACGGCATGGTCGTTGCCCAGGACTGTCGCGTGGCGCCTGCCGTCGGGCATGATCCAGTCGGCGGCCCGCCAGTCCTTGAAATCGACAGTCGTTTTCATCCACACCAGCTCGCCCCGCCGCAGCGCCGCCTCGACGCCGGCCCGGTCGCTCACCGGCCGCGCCTCCAGGCCGTAGGCGGCGAAGACCTGGCGCATCGCCCCGCCGGTCGAGCGGGCCAGGAAGTTGTGGGCGTAGTCGCCGGAGTAGGCGCCGGCGATGTCGCCGCCGTAGATCTCGAAGCCGCCGGCGGTCTCGACATAATACGGCTCGATTGAGGTGTCGTGCGGCATGCGCGCGATCAGCTCATCGACGCCGACCGGGATGCCGTAGGTCTCGAAGACCACCCAGGCCGCGTCAAACTCGCACGAGTATTGATAGGCCTGTTGCTCCTTCACGGCGGCGTCGATGTACGCATCATACACGATGCCGCCGACCGTGACGCCGGCGGGCTCGGGCGTGGGTGTCGCGGTGGGCGGTTCGGGCGTGGCCGTGGGCTCGGGGGTGGGTGTCGCGGTGGGCGGCTCGGGCGTGGCCGTGGCCGTGGGCGTAGCGGTCGGTTTGGGCGTGGCCGTGGCCGTGGCTGGCTCGGGCGTGGCGGTCGGCCGGGGGGCGGGGCTAGCCGCCGCTACGCTGTCGGCTGGCGGTGCGGCTGGCGGGGGGCTGGCGGGCTGATTGGCGGCGCAGCCTGCGAGGAGCAGCAGGGCGCAGCAGATGCGAAGCTTGATCATGGGCGTGTCCTAGCGCTTGGGAACAGATTGAACATCACGCTGGAGGGCCGGCCGTCGGCGCCGGTCTCGCGGGACGAGGGCACGGCGGCTTGGAGCCAGCCGCGCCGCCCGTCAGGCAGCGCCACCTCGTACCAGACGGCGTAGGCCTCGCCGCTGGTGGCGGGATCGTCCTCGGCCGGCGCGGCGATGGCGAGCAGCGGCAGCCGCGCGCCGGGCTCCAGCGCGATCTCGCCGATCAGCTCGCGGGGCGGGTCGGCGCCCGGCGGCGCCGAC
>DASWWB010000619.1:0-2568 GCA_036406115.1 Herpetosiphonaceae bacterium | reverse complement strand
AACACATCGGGGCCGCCGTCAAGGGAGCTGCCCGGACCCGGCTCCACGTCGTGGATCATGGCCGGCCTGGCGTTGGCGGCGGGGATGTGCCACAGCTCGGCGCCGTGGGCTGCGTCATAGCCGGAGAAGAGCAGGCCGGCGGGCGTGGATTGGAGGCTGGCGCTTGCCGCTTGGGCGGCGTCGGCGACCCGGCGCGTGCCCGCCGCCGTGCCGTCGCTTTGCCACAGCTCGGTTGCCGGGCCCTCATCGTCGCGGAAGAGAAAGTACACCAGGCCGTTGGCGGCGGCGAAGGGGCCGAGAACGTCGCCGGGTCGCGGCCCCAGCGTCGCCAGCGCCCTGGTGCCGGCCGGCGTCCCGTCGGTGCGCCAGATTTGATACCGATCGTCATCGGTTTCCGCCCCGAACAGCAGGTATTGGTCGGTTCCGGCGAACCCGACGATCTCACGCAGCGAGCGCGAGCTAAGGTCCAGCGTGCGGGTGACCGCCCCCTGATTGAACTGAAGGCGCGCCGGATTGTCATGCCCGACGACGAACGAATCGCGCCAAGCCCCCGCCGGCGGGCAAATCACATAGCCTGCCCACTCGCAAGCCGCGAGGTCGGTGAAGCCGGCGCCGTCGAAATGTTTGTAGAGGAAGCGCCCGGTTCGCGAGGGATAGTCGCTGATGCGCAACACCGCATACAACTCGCCGCCGGCCTGGCGCACGTCGGCTGACGAATAATTGGATGGGTTGGGCAAGCTGGCGACTGTCGCGGTGCCGGCTGCGGTGCCGTCCGAGCGCCACAAGTAATTGGTTTGCTGGCCATGGTCCTGGCTGAAGAAATAGAGCGCTCCGTCGATGACGGTCATCGAGCCCTGCGGTCCTTGCCCCGGCACCGCTAGGATCATCCTTGTGCCTGCGGGCGTGCCGTCGCTCCGCCAAAACTCGAAGCCCGCGTCGGTTTGGCGGGCGAATGCCAGCCCGCCCTCGAAGGCCGCGCTCCCGCCGATCCACGTGCGGGGATACTCCGGGTCCGGGAGCATATTGGTGAGCTGGAGCGTGCCGGACGAGGTGGCGTCGGTCACCCACAGCTCCCAGCCGCCGGGCGCGACTTCGGCCATGAAAAAGACCTTGTCCCCGGTGCTCGCGAGCAGAATCGGCCGGGCGTCGCCGGGGCCGGGGACAAGCTCGCGGATCAGGAGCCGGCTGGGTTGATCCTGGGCGGCGCTCCTGCCGAATCCGGCCAGAAGCAGCAGCGCGCAGCCGGCCAGGCGCAGCAGCCGGCGCCAACGAAGATACGTGATGGGCGACATATGATGCTCTCTTTCGTCTCGCGCGGCCGGGGGGCCAGGCCGCAGAATGGGCGGCCCGGCCCCCCGGTCGGTCAGTTAACGGCCGTTGCTGGCGGCCAGCGGCAGGTAGCGCTGATGGGCGACGGCCAGGCGGACGGGTGCGGTGGCGCCGCTTGGCTCCAGGCTGAGGGTGGCGGTGAAGGCGGTGCCGAGCGGCGCCTCGGGCAGGCGAAAGGCCAATCTGACCGCGTGCTCGCCGGTTGGCAGCGCGGGCAGCGCCCAGGTGGCGGTGTCGCCGGCGATTGTCGGCGCGACGCCCAGCGTGTGGCTGGCCAGGCTGACGCCGGCGGGCAGGCGGAGCGTCAGGGTGACGGGCTGGCTGGCGGCGCCGCGGTTGCCGAGCGTGACCGGCGCCGTCGCCAGGCCGCCGCTCGGGCCGCCGCCCCAGGCCGGCTTGGCATACGGCGCGAAACCCGGGGCCAGGTAGCGCAGTTCGTTGCCGGCGGCCACGTCGCGGGCGTTCCAGACCAAGCCGCCCCGCAGCGTGGCGATGCTGTGATCGTAATCGATAATGGGGTTGCTTGACGAGCCGGGGCCGGGCTCGACATCATGGACCAGCGTGGGGGCGGCGTTCGCTGCGGTGATCTGCCACAGCTCGAGGCCATGGATGCGATCATCGGCGAAAAAGACCAGCCGATCCCCCGCCGCCGCCATGAAGTTCACGCTGGCGAAGCCGTTCGGCACCGACTCCTGGCCGGTGATCTGGCGCGTGCCGGCTGCCGTGCCATCGGTCGCCCAGAGCTGGTTGTAGCCGCTGCCGGGTGTGTAGTTGAAGTACAGCAGGCCATGGGCGGCGGCGAAGATGTCGAGCCTGCCCCCGCCGGCCTGGCTGAGCTGGCGGACGGGCTGGGTGCCGGCCAGCGTGCCGTCGCTGCGCCAGAGCCACATGCTGCGGTCCGCCGACAGGGCGCCGAAAAGCAGCGTCTGGCCGTAGCCGACGAGGCCGTTGATCTCAACGATCGGCAGCGACTGGAGCGCAAGCGTCTGACTGATCGCGCCGTTGTTGAATTGCAGCCGCGGCGGGCTGTTGGTGGCTGTTGCGAGCCGGTTGCTCCAGCCGGCCGTGCCGCCGCAGTTCGTCTCCCAGCTCGAATAAGAGCAGCCGGCCACGGGGACCAGGTCGCTGCCATCGAACCAGAGAAACTCCACGCCGCCGAACCGGCCGTAGCCGTCGCTGAAATGGACATACACCTGGTCGCCGATGACTCGAGGGGCGATGGAGGACACTAGTCCAGCG